>NZ_JAVREN010000002.1:0-248935 GCF_031845405.1 Streptomyces boetiae | reverse complement strand
GGCTGGTCCAGGGGCAGCAGGCGCGGGGCCGGAGGCGGGCGCGGGGGCGGGGCCGGGACGGGTGGGCCGAAGGCTCCCGGTGGGGGCGCGAGGATCTGGGCGGGGTTGGCGGCCTGCGGGGGGGGGCGGGTGGCCGGGTCCTCGTGGGCGAGCAGGGCAACCGCGTCCTGGCCCAGCCGGGCCAGGACCTCGGGCGGCAGCCAGGGCCCGGCCGCCTCGGGCGACTCCAGGCGGGCGAGCAGGTCCTCCAGGGACGGGCGGCGCGCGGGGTCCTTGGCCAGGCACGCCTCGACCGGCCCGAGCAGCGGAGCGGGAACGCCGGTCAGGTCGGGCGGGTCGTTGATCACCCGGTACATCAGCGCGTGTGCCTTCTGCTCGGGCGCGGTGAAGGGCATCCGCCCGGTGGCCGCGAACGCCAGCACCGTCCCCAGCGAGAACACGTCGCTGGCCCCGGCCAGCCGCTCGCCGCGCGCCTGCTCCGGGGACATGAACCCCGGCGAGCCGATGACGACGCCGGTCGTGGTCAGCCCGGCCGTGGCCTCGATCGCCCGGACGATCCCGAAGTCGATCACCCGCGGGCCCTCGATGGTGACCATGACGTTGCCCGGCTTGAGGTCGCGGTGGATCAGGCCGGCGGCGTGGATGTCGGCCAGGGCCCGGCACAGCCCCGCGCCCAGCGCCCGCACCGAGTGCTCCGGCAGGGGGCCGTACTGCTCGGCGACCACGGAGAAGAGGGTGGGCCCGGCGACGTAGGCCGTGGCCACCCAGGGCCGGGGGGCCTCGGCGTCCGCGGCCAGCACGGCGGCGGTCCACTCGCCTCCGACCTGCCGGGCCGCCGCGACCTCCTTGGCGAAACGGCGCCGGAAGTCGTGGCCGGCGGCCAGCTCGGCGCGGACCGTCTTCACCGCGACCATCCGGCCGCGCGCGGAGCGGGCCAGGTAGACCACGCCCATGCCGCCCTCGCCCAGCCGCCCGAGCAGCCGGTACTCGTCGATGCGGTCCGGGTCCTCCGGACACAGCGCCGTCACTGCCACCGGCTCCTCCTCGGGCCGCCCGCCGGGTCCCTCAGGCTAGCCGTGAACAGGCCGTTTCTCCGGGTGAGTTCGGTAACACCGGCAGCGGCACCCGGCCATCCGGCACGAAGCGGTGGCACGCCCTCCGGGCGGCGTGTACTGTCCGCCGCAGCGAATCCACGGGGTGCACAAGGTTATGCGGCGGGTCGCCGGCACGGTGGGAGCAGGTTGCAAACCGCCTGTAGCGGCCCGGAAACAGAGTCCGTAACACGGTTTGGATTCAGTACCACCATGGCCGAACTGCCGAAGGGCCCGCACGCTCAGCAGGAGCGGCGGACGCAGCACGAGATCCACCGGGAACGGCTGGCCGGATTCACGGCCGAACTCCGCACGGTGACCGACGCGTTGGACCCGGCGGCCGGGTGGTACGCCGCGTTCGCGCGGCGCGGCCGGGCCGAGCTGGACGCGTGGCTGAGCGGGCGGGAACTCCCGCCCTGGGACGCGGTCATCGACCTCCTTCAGGACCTGGCGGGGCTGCACGGCTCGGCGGCGGCGGAGCGCGCGGGCTGGCGCCTGCGCGCGAGTTACGAGGAGGCGGCCCGCGCCCAGGACGTTCTCCCGGGCGGGCGCGAGGAGTTGACGCGGCGTCTGACCGAGCTGGACCGGGCCGGGCACGAGCTGCGCCTGAGGCTCGGCGAGCTGGCGAACGCTCAGCAGGCGGCCGAGCGGGAGGGCCGTTTCGGGGAGGCCGAGCTGCTGGAGGCCCAGCGGCTGTGGGCCCAGGACGACGAGGAGCGCGTGCTCGCCCGCCGGGCGGAGCTGCGGGCCCGCCGCGCGCGGCTGCCGCGGCCCGAGCCCCGGCAGCCCGGCACGGAGCCCCGGCACCGGGCCGCGCGGGGCGCGGCGGGCGACCACGCCCGGCACGGCGTGCCGCGGGTGGCCGCGGCCGACGGGCGGGCGCCGGGTGGCCACCGCTTCCCGATGGCGCCCTCGCCCGGCGTCGGGCGTTCGGCGGCCGAGGAGACGCCCGCCGGGCACGAGTCCGCTCCACGGGACAGCGGTGCGGACGTTCCCGGCGGGGTCCGGGCCGCCGACGCGACCGGTGCGGCCTCCCGCACGGGCCGCGTGGGCGCCCCGCGCTCCGCCCCGGACGAGAGAATCGCGCGGAGCGCGGCCGGACGCTTCACGGCGGGCGCGGCCCGCGGACGCGCCACCGACCCGACGGCCGGCGAACTGCGCGCCGCCCGCGACCGCCTCCGGGCCGCCACGGCGGCCCTCCCGCCGGACGACGCGCTCGCCGCCACGAACGCCGAGGGCCCGCACGGCCCCTACGGCGGCACGGCCCCGGCGGACGCCCCCGGCGCCCCGGACACGGCGGGCCCGAGGACCCCGGCCGGGCCCTACGCCACCCCGAGCGCGGCCCGTTCCGCCGGAACCGGGAACGCAGCCGACGGCCTCGGCGGCCCGAACACGGCCGACCCGACGGGCCCGAGAGACGCGGCCACCTTCTACGGCGCCGCGCGCCGCCCGGGCAGCGCCGCCGGTGCGGCAGGCCCCGCGACCGCAGCCGACCCCTACGGCGCAACGCCCCACCGGGGCAACGCCCCCGGTGCGGGGGCGGCCTACGCCGCCGGTGCCGGAGACGCAGCCGTCGGCCCCGGCGCCGCGCACGCGCCCGGCTCCTCCGGCGGCCCTGGCGGTCTCTACGAGGCCGCGCGCCGCCAGGGCAATGCCGTCGGTGCCGGGAGCGCGCCAGGTGTGCCGGGGCCGGAGGCCCCGGCGGACCCCTATGGCCCCAGGACCGGAGGCAACGCCCTCGACGCGGTTCGCGCCGCCAAGCCCGGCCGTGGCTCGCAGAGCACGCCTCCCCCGGAGGGCGGGAGCGGCGAGGCGGCCCCCGCCGCTCCCGGCGCGGCAAGCGCGGACGCGGCGAGGAGGCTCCCCGCCAAGGCGAAGGCGCGGCGGCGCGGCGGGGCGCGGTTCGCGGGGCTGGAGGAGGCGGCGGCGCCCGCCGCCGCCGCGCCGTCCGTGGCGGACGGGGCGAGCGCCGTCTCGCCGCCGCCGCGCGGCTCCCGGTTCGCCGGGGCCGTGCGCCAGGAGGAGCCGGTGGAGCCGCGCATCCACGTCTCCGAGGCGGACCGGCGGGCCGCCGCCGCCACGGCGGGCGAGCTGCGCCTGCTGCGCGAGGCCGGCAGTGACGGCGCCGCCCACGCCCTGCTCAGCCAGGCCGCCGGCGGGCCCCCTGCCCAACTCCCCCTGTTGATCGCCGAATTGGAGGCGGCCGGGCTCGGCACGGACGCCGGGACCCTGCTGTGGGAGGCGTCCTCGCTGCCGCCCCATCGGCTCGCCGAGGCCGCCGAGGCGCTGGCCGAGGCCGGGCGGGAGCAGGACTGCGTGCGGCTGCTGCGCCAGGGCGCGGCGCGCCCGGCGGCCGAGGCCGCCTCCGTCGCGGCCGAGCTGTGCTCCGCGGGCCACGCCGACGAGGCGGTCACCCTGCTGGCCGCGCTGGTGCGGGCGAAGACCGCGGCCGAGTGCGCGCGGGCCGCCGCGGGCGCGCCCGAGGTCGTGGTGCCGCTGCTGCTGGACGCCGCCAGCCGGGTCTCCCCGAGCCACCACTGGGCCGTCACCAGCGAGCTGCGCCGCGCCGGCGTCGCCTGAGGCCCAGCCGGCACGGCACCGCACGGGAGGGAAGGGCCCGGAGCACCCGTGCCCCGGCCGGGGCACCCGGCCGGCGGCGTGTTTCGATGGGGGGATGATCGACGAACAGCTGGCCGCTCGCGTCGAGGCCGCCGTCCGGGCCGTGGTGGCCGCGGAGGTCGTGCCGCGCTGGCGGCGCCTGGCGCGGCACGAGGTCTCGGCGAAGTCCGGCCCGCACGACCTGGTGACCGTCGCGGACCGGGCCGCGGAGGAGCGGCTGGCCGAGGAGCTGCCCGCGCTGCTGCCCGGCTCGGTGGTCGTCGGCGAGGAGGCCGTGCACGCCGACCCCTCCCGCTACGACGCGCTGGCCGGGGACGCGCCCGTGTGGATCGTGGACCCGGTGGACGGCACCCGGCAGTTCGTGCGCGGGGAGACCGGCTTCTGCACGCTGGTGGCGCTCGCGCACCGCGGGGAGCTGCTGGCCTCCTGGACCTACGCCCCGGCGCGCGGCGGCCCCGGGGGCACCGTGGCGCACGCCCGGCGCGGCGCGGGCGCGTGGGTGAACGGCGTTCCGCTGAAGGCCGGTTCCCCCGAGCCGGGCGCGGTGACCGAGGTGGCCTGTTCGCACCCCGACTACACCACGCCGGAGCAGAAGCGGGCCCTGTCCGGGCTGTGGAGCGCCCCGGGCTTCGCGCCCCGGGCCTGCGGGGCGGCGGGCCTTGAGTACCTGGCCGTCGCGTCGGGCGAGCTGGGCGGTCTGGCGTTCAGCTGGGAGCACTCCTGGGATCATGCGGCGGGGCTGCTGCTGGTGGCCGAGGCGGGCGGGGCCCATCTGACGCTGACGGGCGAGTCGTTCCGGCTGGCGGGGGGCAACGCCCTTCCGTTCGCCGTGGGGCGGGATCCGGACACGGCGCGGCGTATCCTCGGGGTGCTGATCGCGGGCCGCCCGGGGGCGGCAGCCTGACCTCACCGTCGAGGGGAGCGGAATAGTGCCGTCGATGCGCGATGTCGTGGTGGTGGGTGCCGGGCCCAACGGCCTGACGGCGGCGGTGGAGTTGGCCCGCCGCGGGATGTCGGTGGAGCTCTTCGAGGCGCTGGGGACGGTCGGCGGCGGGGCGCGGACCGAGGAGCTGACGCTGCCCGGGTTCCGCCACGACCCCTGCTCGGCCGTGCACCCGATGGGCGTGGGCTCCCCCGCGTTCCGCGCCATGCCGCTGGAGCGGTACGGGCTGGAGTGGGTGCGGCCCGAGGTGCAGCTGGCGCACCCCTTCCCCGACGGGACCGCGGCCGTGCTGACCGGCTCGGTGGGCGAGTCCGCCGCCTCCCTGGGGCCGCGCGACGCGGGGACCTACCGGCGGCTGCTGGCGCCGTTCCTCGGCAAGTGGGACACGCTCTCGGCCGACTTCCTGAAGGTGCCCTGGGAGGGGCTGCCCCGGGACCCGGTGACGCTGGCCCGGTTCGGGCTGCTCGCGGCCCAGCCGGTGTCGTTGCTCAGCCGCAGGTTCCGCGACGACCGGGCGCGCGCGCTGTTCGCGGGGCTGTCCGCGCACGTCGTCGCACCCCTGACGCAGCCGCTGACGGGAGCGTTCGCGATGGTCTTCGCGCTGGCGGCGCACGAGGTGGGCTGGCCGGTGGCGCGCGGCGGCTCGCAGGCCGTGTCCGACGCGCTGGCCGGGTACCTGCGCGACCTGGGCGGAACGATCCACACGGGCGTGGAGGTCAAGCGGCTCGACGAGCTGCCCCCGGCCCGCGCCTACGTCTTCGACACCTCCCCGACCGCGCTGGCCCGGATCGCCGGCCTCGGCGGGGCGTACGGCCGTTACCGGTACGGGGCGGCGGCGTTCAAGGTGGACTACGCGCTCTCCGGCCCGGTGCCGTGGACGGCCCCCGAGGTGCGGCGGGCCGGGTCGGTGCACATCGGGCCCAGCAGCGGCGAGATCGGGGCCGCGCTGCGCGCGGTGACGCGGGAGGGCCGGGCGCCGGACGCGCCGTTCCTGGTCACCTCGCAGCCCACCGTGGCCGACCCGAGCCGGGCCCCGGAGGGAAAGCACGTCTACTGGGCCTACGGGCACGTGCCCAACGGCTGGTCCGGGGACCTGACCCAGGCGGTGGAGCGGCAGATCGAACGCTTCGCGCCGGGCTTCCGGGACCTGGTGCTGGCCCGCGCGGTGGCCGGCCCGCCGGAGCTGGCCCGGCGGAACGCGAACTACGTCGGCGGCGACTTCCTCGGCGGAGCCACCACCGGCCTCCAGACGGTGCTGCGCCCGGGGCCGACGCTGCACCCGTACGCGACGGCGCACCCCGCCGTCTTCCTGTGCTCGGCGGCGACCTGGCCGGGGCCCGGCGTGCACGGCATGTCGGGGCACCACGCGGCGAAGGCCGTCTGGCGCCGCCTGCGCCACGGCTGAACGCGCGCCGGGCACGCACGGCGGACGCGCGCGGCGGCCGACCGCTAGGGTCGGGAGCCATGCAGGGAGCCACGCAGGTGCTGATCGCCCCGGACAAGTTCAAGGGATCGCTCACCGCGGCCGAGGCCGCCCGGCACATCGCCGCCGGCGTGCGCCTGGCCCGGCCGGACGCCGCGATCGCCGAACTGCCCGTCGCCGACGGCGGGGAGGGCACGGTGGAGGCGGCCGTCGCGGGCGGCTTCACGGCCCGGGAGGCGGAGGTCACCGGGCCGCTCGGCGTGCCGGTGCGGGCGGCGTTCGCCCTGCGCGGCGACGTCGCGGTGGTGGAGATGGCCCAGGCGTCCGGACTGCGGCTGCTGCCGGCGTTCACCTACGCCCCGCTGACCGCGACCACACAAGGCACCGGCGAGCTGATCGCGGCGGCCCTGGACGCCGGGGCCCGCCGGGTGATCCTGGGCGTCGGCGGCTCGGCCACCACGGACGGCGGGGCCGGGATGCTCACCGCGCTGGGCGCCCGGCTGCTGGACGCGGACGGCGACCCGGTCGCCCCGGGCGGCGGGCCGCTGCGCGAGCTGGCCGGCGCGGACCTGGCCGGGCTCGATCCCCGGCTCGCGGAGACGGAGTTCGTACTCGCGGGCGACGTGGACAACCCCCTCACCGGCCCGGAGGGCGCGGCCGCCGTCTACGGGCCGCAGAAGGGCGCGGACCCCGTCGAGGTGGAGGCGCTGGACGCGGCGCTGGGCAACCTCGTCCGCGTCCTCGGCCCGCGCGCCGCGGAGACGGCCGCGCGGCCCGGCGCGGGCGCGGCCGGAGGGATGGGCTTCGCCGCGCTGCTGGCGTTCGGCGCCGCGTTCCGGCCCGGGATCGAGGTGCTGCTGGAGGTGCTGGGCTTCGCCGCCGCGCTGGAGCGGGCGGACCTGGTGATCACCGGGGAGGGCGCGCTGGACACGCAGACGCTGCGCGGCAAGGCCCCCGCCGGGGTGGCCGCCGCCGCCCGCGCGGCCGGAACGCCCGTGGTGGCCGTCTGCGGGCGGCTGGCCCTGGCCCCCGAGGAGCTGCGGGCCGCGGGCATCGCCGCGGCCTACCCCCTCACCGGCCTGGAGCCGGACCCGCGCGTGTGCGTGGAGCGGGCGGGGCCGTTGCTGGAGCGCCTCGCCGCGCGCGTCGCGCGGGAGCACGTGCCGCCCACGGCGGACGGCGAGGACCGGGCGAACGAGACGGAGTGGAGAGCATGAGCGAAAGGCCCCGCCCGGCAGGGCCCTGGCACCGGACGATGACGGGCCGCGACCCGGCGGAGACGCACCGGGCGGCGACCCCGCTGGAGCTGCTGTTCGACCTGTGCTTCGTGGTGGCAGTGGCCCAGGCCGCCGCCGCGCTGCACCACAAGCTGGCCGAGGGCGAGGTGGGCCCCGGCCTGCTCGGCTACGCGATGACGTTCTTCGCCATCTGGTGGGCCTGGATGAACTTCACCTGGTTCGCGTCCTCCTACGACACCGACGACGTGCCCTACCGGCTGCTGACCCTGCTCCAGATGGCCGGGGTGCTGGTGCTGGCCGCCGGGGTCGAGGACGCGCTGGAGCACTACGACTTCGCGGTGGGCACCTTCGGGTACGTGCTGATGCGGCTGGCCATGGTCGCCCAGTGGCTGCGCGCCGCGCGCGAGGACCCCCTGCACCGGGCGAGCACACTGCGGTACGCCGTCGGGGTGTCCCTGGTCCAGGCCGGGTGGGTGCTCCGGCTGGCCCTGCCGCACCCGCTGGACTACATCGGCTTCGCCGTGCTGGTGGTGGCCGAGCTGTCCGTGCCCGCGTGGGCGGAGTCGCGGGGGCGGGTCACCCCCTGGCACCCGCAGCACATCGCCGAACGCTACGGGCTGTTCACCATCATCGTCCTCGGCGAGGTGATCCTGGCCTCGCTGAACGGGGTGCGGTCCGCGCTGACCGAGCGCGGGGCCTCCGGGGGCCTGCTGCTGCTGGTCGTCGGAGGGCTGCTGCTGGTGTTCGGGCTGTGGTGGTGCTACTTCAGCGGCCCCGGCACCCGGCTGCCCACGCTGCGCCGCTCCCTGGTGTGGGGCTACGGGCACTACCTCGTCTTCGCGGCGATGGCCGCCGTGGGCGCGGGACTCGAGGTGGCCGTGGAGACCGACGGGCACCACACGCACATCTCCGGGACGGCGGCGGCCTGGGCCGTGGCCGTGCCGGTGGCCGTCGTCCTGGCTGCCCTGGCCGGGCTGCACCGGGTCGGCGGCACCGGCGCGGCCCGGCACCCGGCAGTGGTGGCCGCCGGGGTGGCCGCGGTGCTGGCCTGCGCGGCGGCGGCCGGGCCCCTGACGCTGGCGGGCGCGGTCGCCGGGATGGGCCTGGCCGTCGCGGGCACGCTGGCCGTCAGCCTGGCCCTGGCCCACCACGGCCGGTCGCCCGCCCCGGCACGCCCGGCCTGAAAGCCCTCGAAGAATCCCGGAGAGAATCGCGGCCCCGCTGTCACAGCGGGGCCCGCGCCCGTGTCCAACCTTCCGCACGCGGCACACGACCCACGGCGGAAGGGCGCCCCATGACCAGCACGCAGACCATCCCGGTCCACGACTCCTTCGTGGCCTACACCGAGACCGGCACCGGCGCGCCGGTGGTGTTCCTGCACGGCAACCCCACCTCCTCCTACCTGTGGCGCAACGTCCTCCCCCACGTCAGCGACCGCGCCCGGTGCCTGGCTCCCGACCTGATCGGCATGGGGAACTCCGGCAAGCCGGACCTCGGCTACCGGTTCGAGGACCACGCCCGGTACCTGGAGGGCTGGTTCGACGCGCTGGGCCTCAACGGCGTGGTGATCGTCGGCCACGACTGGGGCGGGGCGCTCGGCATGGACCTCGCCGCCCGGCACCCCGGCCGGGTGCGAGCCCTGGCGCTGACCGAGACGTTCCTGCGGCCGTTGCGCTGGGAGGAGTTCCCGCCCGAGGGCGAGCGGATCTTCCGCGCGATCCGCTCGGAGGAGGGGGAGCGGATCGTGCTGGAGGAGAACGGCTTCATCGAGTTCAACCTGCCGCGCCAGGTCACCGGCGGCCTCGACCCGGCCGACCACGCCGTCTACCGCGCGCCCTACCCCGGCCCGGCCGAGCGGAAGCCGCTGCTGGTGTGGCCCCGGGAGATCCCCATCGACGGGCAGCCCGCGGACGTGCACGAGCGGATGCTGGCGTACGGCCGGTGGATGGCGCAGACTCCCGAGGTGCCCAAGCTGCTGCTGACGGTGGAGCGGGGCGTGGGCATGGGATCGGCCGAGACGGCGGCCTGGGCCGCGGAGACCTTCGCCTCCCTGGAGGTGGAGTCCCTGGGCCCGGGCCTGCACCACTCCCCCGAGGACCAGCCCAAGGCGATGGGAACGGCCCTGGCGGGCTGGCTCGAACGGCACGCCCTTGTCGGGCCGGCGGCGGGGCACGAGGGAGCACGGTGAGGGGCACCACGGTGACGGACCAGGACCGCCCGGCGGGCGACGGCGAGGTCGCGGGCGTTGTCCCGGCCGAGGAAGTGGCGCTCGTGGCGCGGGCCGTGGCCGGCGAGGGGGGCGCGCTGGAGGAGGTGGTGCGGCGGCTGCGCGATCCGCTGTACCGGCTGGCGTTGCGCATGGTGTGGCGGCCGGCGGACGCCGAGGACGCCGCGCAGGAGATCCTCATCCGGGTCATCACCCGCCTGGCGACCTGGCGCGCCGAGGCCCGGCTGCTGACCTGGGCCTACCGGGTGGGCGTCAACTACCTGCTGAACCTGCGGCGCAAGTCCCCCCAGGAGGAGCGGGAGCTGAGCCTGGACGAGTTCCGCGACGGCCTGGCCGACGGGCTGGCCGCCACAAACTTCGCGGGCCCGGAGGCCGAGCTGCTGGCCACGGAGGTGCGGCTGAGCTGCACCCAGGCGGTGCTCCAGTGCCTGGACCGCGAGGAGCGGGTGGCGTTCGTCCTCGGCGACATCTTCGGCCTGTCCTCGGCGGAGGCCGCCTGGGTGCTGGGCACCGGCCCGGCCGCCTACCGCAAGCGGCTGGAGCGGGTGCGGCGCCGGCTGCGGGCGTACCTCGACGCGACCTGCGGCCTCGCGAACCCCGGCGCGTTCTGCCGCTGCGAGCGCCGCGTGGAGGCCGCCGTCGCCTCGGGGCGGGTGAACGCCCGGCGTCCCGTGCTCGCGGGCCACCCCGTGGCGCCGGGCGGGCGCGGGGTCGCGGAGGCCGCCGCACAGCTTCGGCGGCTGCGCGACGCCGCCGCCGTCCTCAGCGCCCACCCCGACTACGCGGCGCCGCGCGCCCGGACGGACGCGGTGGCCACGCTCCTGCGCTCCGGCCGTTTCCCCCTGCTGGACTGAGCGGCCCCGGAGGGCGGAACGCCGTCCGAGCCGCCTGCGCGTCCTGCGGCCGGACACCGCCACCGCGTTCCCGGATCAGACGGCCGTCGACCTGGCCGCCACGATGGTGCGGGCCCGCTCGAACACGGCGCGCGCCGCGTGGTTGGACAGGTGGGGACGCAGGCTCGCCCGCATGGCATTCACCCGCTCGTCGGCCCGGCCCGAGCTGACGTGGGGGTAGTCGTCGAGAACCTGGGTCCAGGTAGCGCAGGCGGCTTCCCGATGCCCTAGCTCCCACTGCCTTTGGCCCAGCAAGGTGCCGAAGAGAACTGCGGTTCGTCGCCGGTCGCTCGGGTCGCGCAGACGGAAGTGCAACTGGAGGGCTTCGACGCTTCCGCGCACGTCCCCCAAGTGGTAGCGCACCTGGGCCGTGGCGTAGGCCAGCGTCGCGGGGGAGAAGCCGCCGAACCTGGGAGCTTGGCTCTCCGCCTTGTCGATGGCCACCTCGGTCTCCCTGATCGCTCCGAGAGCAGCGGTACGGTCCCCGGCGAGGGCGAAAGCGTGGGCCTGCTGACCGACCATGAAGGCCCGCATTCTCGGTGCCGCGCTCGGAGCGGCATCGGCGGCGGCGTTGGCCAGCCGGACGGCCGAGGACCCGTGTCCCAGGTCTGCGGCCTGGACCGACATGCCACGCAGGACATGGCAGTACGTCATGTAGTCCTCGGCCGCCCCGGCCAGCTCCAACGCCTTGACGTAGTACTGCTGGGCAAGCCCATGGAGAGCCTCGTCCACGGCCATCCAGCCCGTGATGTAGCAGAAGAACGCGGCGGCGGAAAGCATCTCCCTGCGAACGTCACTGGGCGCATCGGCCCGCAGGTAGGGCCCGAGCGTGTTCACCAGAAAGCTCGCGGCAAGGGGCCGGGCATGGCGGCCCCCGAAGTCGTCGTCGAAATCGGCCAGTCGGGAGGTCATCTCCTTGACCACGTCCACGTCCGCCATGCCGATGCGCTGGGCCCGGCCGGACTGGACGGCAGCCATGCGTCCCACCACGTCCGGCCAGGCGGGGATGGTGAGCCCTACGGAGTACAGGCCGGCGCGCATCACGCTGCGGCGGGAGGGGTCCATGTCGAGCCTCCCCAGGTCCATCAACTCCTCTAGGGTACTTGTGCCCGCACAGGTGCCCGGTTTATCTGCCGGCGCGGGAATCCCGATCTCGGCATAGGTCACAGGCCGTCGCACCCTCCGCGACAGCGCCTCGCGGATGAACGGCCGGGCGGCGGGACGGGGCACGGTGCCGCTGATCCAGTGGCTGACCGCTGTCTGGTCATAGCGGAGCGACGACGCGCCCGCCTCGTTGGCCACCCGGTTCACGGCAGCGGCCATCTGAGTCAGGCTCCAGCCCCCTTCCTCGATGAGCAGCGCCAGCTTCGTGTTGCGTTCGCGTCGGGACATGGCTGACTCCCCTGCAAGTCGCCGGATTTTCAACGGCTTCAATGCGCCGCCGCCCCTTCACGCTACCCCGCCACCGCTCCGCTGGGTTGTGATGGATGTGCACCCGGTAACTGCGGAGCGGGGCCCGGATGCGGGCTCCGGCCCCGGTCGGAGCCACCGGTTCGAGGGACGACTTCAGGAGTGACGACGATGACGTGGAACGAGGCCGGAGGCCCTGGAGCGGAGCGATGAGCGCCGCGGTGCCCGCGCCTGGCGCCGAGGACAGCCCCGGGAGCGAATCGACTCAACCGGCCCCGGATGCGAGCCAGGCCCCTGACGAGCTGGACCGGCGGTGTGCGGAGCTGAAGGCCCGCGTCGAGGCGCACTTCGCGGAGCTGAAGCGCCGATGACCGGCCCAAGACCCGGCGCGGGACGCCACGCGCGGCCGTCGCCGCTCACGAGTTGCCGTCACCGCGCATGGAGTCGGATCAGCGCCGGCGCGCAGCCCGCCGCCCTCGCTCGGGTTCCTCCTGTGCTTCTGCATGTCCCGCTAGTGGCTATCGAGTTGAAGAAGACGAGGGAGACGATCAACGTGCCGAGGTGGATCATGCGAGGGTCCCAATGATGACCCCGGAGCGGCGCATCCTCATCGGCATCCCCGCGCGGCACCAACAGCCAGGGTCCAAGGCGCCCTCGGAGCCGGGTCCGGTCCGCCGCGCTGGTCGGCAAGCCGGGGGAACGCCCGTGGTGAACCGCAACGACGCGACGGCAGCCGCGCTTCCCGTCCTGGACGACCGCGGGCTGGTTGCTCTCTTCCATACCGGGGCCAGCCTCCCGCTGCTGGCCGCAGCCGGCCGTACGCACCCGCGGCAGATGTGCGCGCGCCTGCTCGGCCTTGGCCTGCGGCGCGTGCGGAAGGGCTGGCACGCCTACGACCCGGAGACTGAAGCGCGCGACATGGCCCGCTACCTGCGGGCCTGGTACGAGGATGGCGGGACCATACGGGCGTTCATGGACCTCGGGCTGGAGTACGGGGAAGTCCTCGCCCTGCTGGCCCCCGCCCGCCGCCGGGACGGCCGCCACGAGCGGCGCAAGCCCTGCCCCATCCCGGTGGCCAACCTCGTGCGCCGCTACCTGAACGACCTGGAGCCCCTGTCGGAACTCGCCGTCGCCTGCCGAGTCTCGGACAACGTCGTCAAACGATGGCTGGAAGAAGCCGGAGTGACGCTCCGCACCGCGCCCCAGGCCCGCGAAGCGGCCACCCCGCGCCGAGCAAGACAAGCAGCCCGCGCCTCCCGGGCCCCCGCCAACTCCCGTTCCGGCCGGTGACGAACCACCCCGGCCGAAACGGGCGCGGCAACGCCCCCTCCGCCCCGGCGGACGGGACCGGTGCCGCACGTTCCCGCCCCGGGCAGCTCTCGGGGTGGGAACCGCTCCACCACCTGAAGGAAGAAGTCCGAGCCAGAGAAGGAGCACACGTGAACCACCCGCAACCCTGCGTCTTCGCGACGCCGTGGTCAGCAACGGCGGAGACGAGGACGATAAGCAGCCCGGCGACGACGACCCCGCCCCCTCGCCCAGCCCCCACCCGGGCGACAGCGATGACGGCCGTCCCTACCTGAAGCAGCCTCCTGACCGCATGAGCACAAAGGGCCGCCCCCAGCCGGGGGTGGCCCGCTCCGCCGCCGTAACCGGACAACGACTGTGACTGACGGACCCTACGAACTCACCGACGCCATAAGGCACCTGCTGGCCCCCACCGCCGCTCGCCTCGTCATGAACCGGCGCGGGTCGACCGTCTGGAAGGTGACCGGCGAGCACGGGCGGCACGCCGTGAAGCTCGGCTATCCGGCCGCCGTCACGCACCAGTACACCGCGCTCGCGCCCGCGCGGGAGGCGGCGATTCTGCGGTTGCTCGGCCGGGAGGGCGTGCACGCGGGGGAGTGGGAGCGCGGGACGTGGAGCGTGCAGCCCTGGTACGAGGGGGAGAGCCTGTGGGAGCGCTGGGAGCCCCACCGGAGCGGCACGGCCCGGTGTGATCTCGACGTGGACGCCCTGCGGAGCGCCCAGGCCCTCGCGGCACTGCACGCCGCCGGGTGGGTCCACGGGGACGTTCAGCCCCACCACTTCCTCTTCGGCCCGGACGGCGTCCGCCTGATCGACCTCGGCCTGGCCCGGGGCGGCGAGGTCCCGGCGGCCTACGACTTCCCCCACCGCGGGTGTCTCGTCCACTACGAGAGCCCCGAGATCTCCCGCGGCGTCCTGGAGACGGGCACGGCCCTGCCCACCCCGGCCTCGGACGTCTTCGGACTCGGCGCCAGCCTGTTCATGAGCGCCACCGGCCTGCGCGCCATCGACTTCCCGCCGGAGGCCGAACGCCCCGAGCAGCGGCGCGTCATCGCCCGGGGCCGGCACCGGGACGTGGACGTCCCCGGACGCCTCGGGCCGCTCGTAGGGGCCATGCTCAGCCCCGACCCGGCCGACCGGCCCAGCATCAACGAAGTCTGCGCCGGACTCGGCTGGCGCGATCCGGCCTGAGCCTGCGCCGAGGAACGACAGCGGGCGGCGCCGGAACGTGATGGGCTCGTGACGTCGGCCCCGTCGCTCGGGGGTCCGGGGCGGGCGACGCGCTGCTACGGTCGGATGACGTTTCGCATCACCAGTGGGAGGGGTTCGGGGTGAGTTCGCTGTGTGTGCGCTGCCAACGGCAGCCGGCGGTGACGAGCGGGGGCACGTGCGCGGCCTGTGCGGAGGCGGGAACGGCCGGGGCGGGCGCGACGCCGCCTCCGGGTGTTTCGCCGCACGCGGCGCCGACGGTGGCCGGCGGGATACCCGTCGCGCCGCAGCCCCCGGGGCCCGGTCTCGACAAGCCGCCGACCGGCCCGGCGTTCCCCCAGCCGCCCGCGCCCGGGGCGCCGCCCGGACCTCAAGGGCCGCCCGCCTACCAGCAGTTCGCCCCGCCGCCGCAGTTCACTCCCCCGCCGCAGTTCGCCGCGGCCCCGCCCTACCCGCAGCCGCCGGCGTTTCCGCAGCCGCCGCACTACCCGGGGGGCGGGATGGGGCTGCCGCCGCAGTTCCTGAGCCCCAAGGGCCTGGGGACGGCCGTGGTGGTGCTGCTGAGCATCTGCATCGCCGCGCAGGTGATCCTCTTCGGCGCCAGCGCGAACCTGTCCGGCATCCTGTCCGACGTGGAGAGCGGCGAGTACTTCACCTTCCAGGAGCTGGAGGACGCCGGGGACGGCTACGACGGCGCCTTCATCCTCAGCTCCCTGATGATCCTGGCGACCGGCATCGTCTTCATCTGCTGGTTCTACCGGACGCGGGTCAACGCCGAGCTGTTCGCGCCGGGCGGGCAGCGCCTGGGGCGGGGCTGGGCCATCGGCGGCTGGTTCGTGCCCGTGGTCAACCTGTGGTTCCCCAAGCAGATCGCCAACGACGTATGGCGCTCCAGCGTTCCGTGGGGCAGGAATCCCCGGCTCGGCCTGGTGACCGCGTGGTGGGTGCTGTGGCTGATCATGTCGATCCTCTCCGGGGCCGCCTCGGTCGTCGCGCCGGATGAGATCGGCGCCGGGGACATCGACGAGTTGCAGACCGAGACCGCGCTGATGATGCTCAGCGGGGTGGTCGGCGTCGCGGCGGCGATCGTGGCGCTGATCTACGTGCGCCGGCAGACCGCGTACCAGTTGGAGAAGTACGCCCAGGGGCCGGGCCCGCAGCCCCAGCCGCCGGGCTACGGCTTCCCGGGCGGGCCCGTCGGACCCGGCGGCGCGCCCGGCGGCGCGCCGTACCCGTATCCGCCGGCCTGAGCCCGGCGTTGCACGCGAACGGTGCCCCGGACCTCCTGCGGTCCGGGGCACCGTTCTTTGTCCTTTTGCGTGCGGGTCAGGGCTCGGTGGTCGAGGCCACGTAGACCCGGGGGCGCTCCTCGCGGGTGAGGTCGACGGTGACCGCGACCTCGGGCTCGGCCTCCGACTGCCGGACGACCGTGCCGGCCCAGACCCGGGAGGGGTCGTCGAAGCGCCAGCCCATCACCTCGGCGTCGTCCCCGCTGACGGTGACCCGGCCCCCGGCCAGCTCCGTGCGGTCCGTGCCCAGCTCCTCCAGGAACGCGCTGAGCTGGCCCGGCGAGCAGCGGAACTCGACGTAGAGGGAGGAACGCTCCCAGGAGTTGGTCTCGTAGTACCCGACGTAGGCGGCGCCGTCGGGGATGGGCACGTCGTAGATGCGGCGCAGCACCCGGCTGGGCCACTCGTAGATGAGGGCGTTCGCGGAGGCCGCGCGCTCCTTGTCCTCGCCGCTGGTCCGGCTCTGGTAGGCCGAGAGGACGAGGTAGCCGGCCGGGATGGCGACCAGCAGCACCACGACCACGGCGGCGAGCCAGCGGTGCCGGGGCCGTCTGGGGGGGCGCGGGGAGGAGGGCACCGCCGGCGCGGTGGGGGCTTGGGTCATGGTGGTCACGTCCTGGCCGTCCTTCCCCGAGGTGGCAGCCGCAGCTCGAATCCGGTGCGGTGGGCCCGCGCGGCGCGGCGCCGGTTGGCGCGGCGGAACCGGCGGGCGACGAGACGGGCCAGGTCGGCGGCGCCGACCATGCCGGCGTCGGTGCCGAGCCTGGCCCGGACGATGGTGGCCTCGGGGCGGTAGCCGCGGCCGGTGAGGTGGCGGCGGAAGGCGTCCCGGGCGGGGGCGATGAGGAGGTCGTCGGCGTCGCTGACGCCGCCGCCGATGACGAAGCGGGCCGGGTCCAGGGCGGCGGCGAGGTTCGCCAGGCCGACGCCGAGCCACTGGCCGATGTCCTGGAGCAGCTCCACGCACATGGGGTCGCCGGAGCGGGCCAGCTCGGTGATCAGCGGGCCGGTGATCTCGCCGATGTGGCCGCCGACCTTCTCCAGGATGTGGTGGGCGACCGGGGAGTCGGCGGCGGCCAGCTCACGGGCCTCGCGGACCAGGGCGTTGCCGGAGCTGTACTGCTCCCAGCAGCCGCGGTTGCCGCAGGGGCAGCGGTGGCCGCCGGGGACGACCTGCATGTGGCCGAACTCGCCCGCGACGCCGTGGGTGCCGCGCTTGACGCGGCCGGCCTCCAGTATGGCGCCGCCGATGCCGGTGCCCAGCGTGATCATCACCAGGTGCTCGGCGCCGCTGCCGGCGCCGAAGCGCCACTCGGCCCAGGCGGCGGTGTTCGCGTCGTTGTCCACCATGACGGGGACATCGAGGCGGGCGGCGAGGGCGTCGCGCAGGGGCTCGTTGCGCCAGGCGAGGTGGGGGGCGAAGAGGACCTTGGAGCGGTCGGCGTCGACCCAGCCGGCGGCGCCGATGCCGACGGCGTGCACATCGTGCCGGTCGGAGAGGTCCAGGACCAGCTCGGTGATGGTGTCCTCGACGACCTTGGGGCTCTTGGACTTGTCCGGGGTCTCGGTGCGCAGCCGCTCCAGGACGGTGCCGTCGGCGTCGACCACGCCGGCCATGACCTTGGTGCCGCCGATGTCGATGCCGACGGTGGGAACCCGGGGAGCGGACAAGTGCGAACGCCGCTCCCTCGTCGCCGCCGCCCGCCGCACCGTATCCCGCACCGCCCGGCCCTGCGCGCGCTCCCGGTAGGTACTCATCGGCTCGATTGTGCCCTACCCGGACCGCCTCCGCGGCAGTCCGGGTCCCGGCCTCGGCCCCCCACCGTGGGGGTCCGCCTGCGGCGGCGGGAGCTCTGCCCTGCGGCGGGGTTCCGCAGGAGGCGAAGGCCTTCGTCTCCGGGAGCGGCCCGTCAGGGCCCCGTAGCGTGGGCGGCGAGGGAGGTGGGTCGGTGCGTCACGGGGTCGTGGACATCGTGCGGGGCGTGCTCGCGCGGGATGTGTCGGCCGTCGAGGTGGTGGAGGGGGTCTTGGGGGGGGTGCGGGTGGGGGACGGGGAGGTGCGGGCGTTCGTCGAGGTGTGGGGGGAGGAGGCGGTGCGGCGGGCACGGGAGGTGGATGAGGGGGTGCGGCGGGGGGAGCGGCCGGCTCTGGCGGGGGTGCCGATCGGGGTGAAGGCGAGTGAGGGGCTGGGGTCGGCGCAGAGCCGGAGGCTGGTCGCGGCCGGGTGCGTGCCCGTGGGGGCGACGGCCGTGCCGGGGGGCGGGACGCCCTGGCAGACCTGGGGCAGCACCCCGCGCGGGCCGACGCGGAACCCGCGCCTGGCCGGGCGTTCCCCCGGCGGGTCCTCGGCCGGGTCGGCCGCCGCCGTGGCCGCGGAGCTGGTGCCGCTGGCCACCGGCAGCGACGGCGCCGGATCGGTCCGCATCCCCGCCGCCTGGTGCGGGGTCCTGGGGCTGAAGCCGACCAACGGCACGCTGCCCGCCCGCGACCGCGCCGGGCTGAACGTCGGCGGGCCCCTGGTCCGCCACGCCGAGGACGCCGCCGCATGGCTGGCCGCGGTCACGGGCCTCCCGGCGGGGCCGAAGGAGCCCGAGCGGGCGCCGCGCGTGGCGTGGTCGGCGACGCTGGGGTTCGCGGACACCGACCCGGAGGTCGCGAGGGTCGCCGAGTCCGCGCTGAACGCCCTCGTCGGCCGTGGACTCCTGTGCCTGCGGGGGGACTTGGAGGTGCGGCTGCGGGACCCGGCGGAGGTCTGGGAGGCGCTGCGGGCGGGGCGCGAAGCGGCCCGGGCGGTCAACGACGCGGCGCTGTCCCGCCTGTTCGCGGAGGCCGACCTCCTGGCCACCCCCACGACGCCGAACCCCCCGCACGGGCCGCGAGGCCCGGGCCCGCGCTTCTCCACGGCGCTGACCTGGGCGTTCAACCTCAGCGGCCACCCGGCCGTCTCGGTCCCCGCCGGAGTCACCCCGGCGGGCGAGCCGGTCGGCCTCCACCTGGTGGCCCGCCACGGCGAGGAACACCTGCTCCTGTGGGCGGCGCGCGCCGCCGAGGCGCTGGGCCGCGGACGACGGGGGCGCCGGGACCGCGTGGGGGACGGTCCCGGCGCCCGGTGGGGGGACGCTGGTCAGCAGGCGTAGTCGACGAGGTCGAACGACGCGTAGTGGTCGGCGGTGTAGTAGTCCTCCTGGGCGCGCTCGCCCGTCACGACCCGGCGGGCGCCGCGGTCGTCGCTGCCGGGGGTCTCCACGGTGTACTCGTGGTAGTAGCCGGTGGGCTGGGAGGGGAGCAGGCCCTCGCGGTTGTAGAAGGTGCCGCCGTCCTGCGGGTAGGGGTACGGGCCGCCCTGTTCGATGAGGTCGAGGGTGTCGTGCGCCTCGGGCGGCAGGGCGGAGTAGCAGATGTCCCCGAAGTCCAGCGGCGCGACGAAGGCCGCGGGGGCGCTGGTCGTGGGGGCGTTGATCGTGGGGGCGTTGATCGTGGGGGCGGGGGCAGTGGCCGCGGCGGCGGGGCCGCCGAGGAACAGCGTGGCCAGCAGGGCGCCGAGGGCGGCGGCCCGGGCGCGGCGTGCCGTTTTCCTGGTGGGGGTAAACATGCCCATGCCATCAATGTGACGCGCGTAGCGCGACACGCGTCAACCGCATCGGCCCGATGTTTTCCAGGAGTTCACACATGGCGACCGGCCGGACACAGCTTCACCGCACCGGGCCCCGGGGCCCTCACCCGCTCAGCGCGTCAGCTCGGCGTACCGCACCCGCAGCGCGCGTTCCCCCTCACGGGTGAGCGAGCCGTGCAGCCGCAGCCGGGCGACGCCGCCGTCGGGGAAGACGTCCAGGCGCGCGTGGGTGGCCGGGCCGGCGGCGCCGAGCACGAAGCGGTGCACGGCGTCGGGTTCCAGCGGGGTGCGGGGCAGCACCTCGCGCCAGCCGGTGCCCGCGGCGGCGTCGCGGACGGAGAGCGCGGCCCAGCCGGGGGCATTGCCCTTGTACGTGCCGGTGTCGATCTCCACGGCGCGGATCTCCGCCTGCCCCGCGAGCCGGTAGCGCAGCCAGTCGTGGCCGCGGTCGCGGCGGCGCCGGGTCTCCCAGCCCTCGTCCATGGTGCGCGGGCGGCCGGGGTGGAGGGTGTGCACGGGCGGGGAGTAGAAGCGGTCGGAGGCGTCCTCGGCGAGCCCGCCGTTCTCCAGGGCGAGGAGGTCGAACGTGCCCAGCGCCGCCAGCCAGTCCGGGTCGGGAACGGCCTCCCCGTACGCGCGCAGGCGGGCGACGCCGCCGTCGGGGTACTGGCGCAGGCGCAGGTGGGTCAGGCGCCGGGGGACGGCGACGGGGAAGGCGTGGGCGGCGTGGCCGCCGACCTCGGCGCGGGGGACGAGGGTGGTCCAGCTCGCCGCGTCGCCTGGGGTGGCGGTGCCCTCGACGCTGACGGCCTGGGGGTGGTTGCCGCGGAAGTGGGCGGTGTCGACGAGGAGTCCGTGGACCAGGCCGGGGAGGCCGAGGCGGATCAGGGCCCAGTCGTGGTCGCCGGCGGCGGGGTGGGGCTCGGCGCCGTCGGGGCCGCGGCGGCGGCGGGTCTCCCAGCCGTCCATGACCTTGCCCTTGTGGCCGAAGGCGTGGGGGTCGAACTCGGCGCGGCCGGGGTTGATCAGGTTCTCCCGCTCGGCGAAGAACTCGTCGCTCGCGGCGATCACCGAGCCGCCCAGGCGCCGGTCGGCGAGGTCGGGGTAGCGGTGGGCCCAGGGGACGTCCTCGGGCTCGGGGGCGCGGTAGTCGGCGTAGGGGTCGCCGCCGGCGTAGGGGCGGGCGTTCCCGGCGAAGACCGTCGCGGGGGCGGCGGCCGGGCCGGGCGTGTGCCGGGCGGTGTCGCCGGAGGTCATGCGGGGGTCCTCTCCTCGGGGGCGGAGCGCGCGAGGCCCGCGGCCGGGGTGCGCTCCGGGCGCAGCAGCGTCCCCGCGCGCTCCAGGGCCCGGCCGTCCGCGGCGATCAGCCGCCCGCGCAGCCAGGTGGCGCGGACGACGCCGCGCAGGGTGCGCCCGGCATAGGCGGTGACGGGGTTGCGGTGGTGCAGGGCGGCGGGGTCGACGGTGAAGGAGGCCTCGGGGTCGAGGACGGCGAAGTCGGCGTCCATGCCGGGGGCGATGGCGCCCTTGCGGGCGAGGCCGGCCAGGCGGGCGGGGCTGGTGGCCATCCAGCGGGCGACGTCGGCCAGGCCGTGCCCGCGGGCGCGGGCGGCGGTCCAGACGGCGGGCAGGCCGAGCTGGAGGGAGGCGATGCCGCCCCAGGCGGCGCCGAAGTCGGGCACCTTCAGGTCGGCGGTGCACGGGGAGTGGTCGGAGACGACGCAGTCGATGACGCCCTCGGCCAGGCCCCGCCACAGCAGGTCCTGGTTGGCCGCCTCCCTGATCGGCGGGCAGCACTTGAACTCGGTTGCTCCGTCCGGGACTTCCTCGGCGGTGAGGGTGAGGAAGTGAGGGCAGGTCTCGGCGGTGACGCGCACGCCCTCGGCCCGGGCGGCGGCGATCAGCGGCAGCGCCCCGGCCGCGGAGAGGTGCAGGACGTGCACCCGGACCCCGGTCTCGCGGGCCAGGCGCAGCAGCAGCGCGATGGCCTCGGTCTCGGCGCGCTCGGGGCGCGAGGCGAGGAAGTCGGCGTAGCGGGGGCTGCCGTCGGCGGGCGGGGCGGCGGCGAGCTGGCCGGGGTCCTCGGCGTGCACGATCAGCAGGCCGTCGAAGGCGGCCAGCTCGGCGAGTGCGGCGGCCAGGCCGTCCGCGTCCAGCTCGGGGAACTCCTCGACGCCGGAGGGCGAGAGGAAGCACTTGAACCCGAAGACCCCGGCGTCGTGGAGGGCGCGCAGGCCCCCGGCGTTGGCGGGCACGGCGCCGCCCCAGAAGCCGGTGTCGGTGTGCACCTGGGGGCGGGCGACGTCCCGCTTGATCTCCAGGTTGGCGGGGGTGGTGGTGGGCGGGACGCTGTTGAGGGGCATGTCGAGCAGGGTGGTGATCCCGCCGGCCGCGGCGGCGCGGGTGGCGGTGGCGAAGCCCTCCCAGGCGGTGCGGCCGGGGTCGTTGACGTGCACGTGGGTGTCGACCAGGCCGGGGAGCAGGGCGGCGTCCCCGTAGTCCACGACGCGGGCGCCGGGCGGGGCGGGGGCGTCGTGCGGGAGAACGCCCGTGACGCGGCCGTCCTCGACGGCGACGGCCGCCGGGCGTTCTCCCTCGGGGGTGACCACGCGCCCGGCGCGCAGCAGCAGCCGCGCGCTGTCGTTGCCCGTCACACGCCCTCCTTCCCGCCCGCCTCCGGGCTTCGCCGGGGCCCTCCCGGGCCTTCTTCAACTTTCTGTTGAAACCGCTCCCTCCCGATCCTCAGGCGGCTCAGGCGCCCAGTCAAGGGCGGGTAGGCTGCGGTGGTCCGCTACTACCGAATGAGGAACGCGACGTGCCGCCGTCCGACGTGCGCAAGTCCTCCGCCAGCGGCGGGGTTCAGTCCCTGGAGCGCGCCTTCGCGCTGCTTGAGCACATGGCCGACGCCGGCGGCGAGACGGGGCTGAGCGAGCTGGCCGCCAGCAGCGGGCTTCCGCTGCCCACGATCCACCGGCTGATGCGCACGCTGGTGGCCTGCGGCTACGTCCGGCAGCAGCCCAACCGCCGCTACGCCCTGGGCCCGCGCCTCATCCGGCTGGGCGAGGCCGCGGCCCGGCCGCTGGCCACCTGGGCGCGCCCGCACCTGGCCCGGCTGGTGGAGGCGACCGGCGAGACGGCGAACATGGCCCTTCTGGACGGCGACGAGGTCGTCTACGTCGCGCAGGTGCCCTCGCGCCACTCGATGCGGATGTTCACGGAGGTCGGCCGCCGGGTCCGCCCGCACGCCACGGGCGTGGGCAAGGCGCTGCTGGCCGGGCTGCCGGACGCGGAGGTGCGGGCGCTGCTGGGCCGCACGGGGATGCCGGCCGCCACGGAGCGGACCCTGACCACGCCGGACGCGTTCCTCGCGGCCCTGGCGACCGTGCGGGAGCACGGCTTCGCCGTGGACGACAACGAGCAGGAGATAGGCGTCCGGTGCATCGCCGTGCTGGTGCCCGACTCCCCCACCGCGGCGGCGATCTCCGTCTCGGGCCCGGCCGGGCGCCTGACGGACGCGGCCACCGAGAAGATGGTCCCCCTCCTCCAGGAGGTGGCCCGCGAGCTGTCCGCGGCCCTGGCGGGCGCGGCGCTCCCCGAGACCGAGGGCCCCGGGGAGCCGGACCCCGAGGCGGCCCCGGGCTGAGCCGGCGGGCCCTCGCCCGATCCCCCGGCGGCGGGCCTTGGCACCATCGCCCGGCGGCCGGATGCGCCGTCGCCGCGCCGGCGAGCGCGCGCGGCGCCCCGGACGCTCCGCGGGGCCGCCCGGCCCGCGCCCGCCGGAGGGCCGAGGGGCCCGGCGGGCGAAGCCGAACCACCCCGCCGACGGCGGAGGCCGGGCGTTCCCGCCGCCGCAGGGGCACCGACCGCGGCCGGGTCGGCCGGCCCGGCCCGGCCCGGCCCCCGGAGTCCGGGTGATCGGCCCGGCGACGGAAAGCGTGCCCACGCACCGCCCCTCGCCCTCCCGCGCGGGAGGGCGAGGCCCCCGCACGGCCGGTCAGGGCGCGGAACGCCCCGCGCGGGGGGCCGTGGCGATCAGGATCGTCGCGTCCAGGTCGGGGTCGGTGGCCGGGGTGGCCTTCAGACCGGCGGCGGTGAGGGCCGCGAGGGCGGCCGGGGTCTGGCGTTGCGTGGTCTCGCTCAGCAGGGAGCCGCCGGGGGTCAGCCAGGCGGGGGCCCCGGCGGCGACGCGGCGCAGGAGGGCCAGGCCGTCCGGGCCGCCGTCCAGCGCGTGCGCGGGCTCGTGGTCCCTGGCCTCGGGCGGCAGCAGCGGGATCTCGCCGGTCGGGACGTAGGGAACGTTCGCCACCAGCACGTCGATCCGGCCGCACAGCGCGGCGGGCAGCGCCTCGAACAGGTCGCCCTCGTACACGCGCGCGCCGAGGTTGCGCCGGGCGCAGCGGACGGCGGCCGGGTCGAGGTCGGCGGCGTGGACCTCGGCGGCGGGAACGGCCGCGGCCAGGGCGGCGGCCACCGCGCCCGACCCGCAGCACAGGTCGAGGGCGACGGGCGCGGGGCCGGCCGCGCCCAGCAGGGCCGCCGCCTGGCGGGCCAGGAACTCGGTGCGGCGGCGCGGGACGAAGACGCCCGGCTCCAGGACGAGGCGCAGGCCGAGGAACTCGGCCCAGCCGACGACCTGTTCGAGCGGGTGCCCGGCGGTGCGGCGCTCGACCAGCGCCTCCAGCTCGGCCGGGGTGCGGGCGGCCCGAAGCAGCAGCGCAGCCTCCTCCTCGGCGAAGACGCAGCCGGCGGCGCGCAGCCGCGCCACGACGGAGGCGGGGACGGAAGGGGCGGGGTTCTCGTGCGGGGACATAAGATCGCCGGTCACCCTAGCGGACCCCCGTCGGGAGCACCCTCCCCGGGCATGCATACTGCGGGTCATGACTGCTGCACAGGGCGAGGGCACGGTGCTGACCGTGGGCGGACGGGACGACGAGCTGAACCAGCGGCTGGGGGACGAGCTGGAGGCGTTCAACGACACCGCGACCGGCACCGGTGACCACGGGGCGCTGTCGGTACGGGTGACGGACGGGAAGGGCGGGCTGATCGGCGGGCTCGCGGGGTGGACCTGGGGCGGGCTGTTCGAGATCGAGCTGCTGTGGGTGCGCGCGAGCAGCCGCGGCGAGGGCTGGGGCGGCAAGGTGCTGCGGGCCGCCGAGGAGGAGGCCCTCCGGCGCGGCTGCGACCGGGTGGTGCTGGCCTCGTACACCTTCCAGGCCCCTGAGTTCTACAAGCGCCACGGCTACATCGAGACCGGCCGCACGCCGGGCATCCCGGGGGGACACGCGGACGTGACGCTGTACAAGGCGCTGCGGCCTACAGTGGCCGCATGACGCCACGCCCCGGAACGGCCGTCGCCGGGCTGCTTCTCGCGGCCGGCGGCGGCCGGCGGCTCGGGGGGCGCGCGAAGGCGCTGCTGGAGCACCGGGGGACGCTTTTCGTGGAACGCGCGGCGCGGGCGTTGCTCGTGGCCGGGTGCGCGCCGGTGCACGTGGTGCTCGGGGCGCAGGCCGAGGAGGTCCGCGCGCGGGCGCGCCTGCCGGGGTGCGTGCTGGTGGAGAACCCGGGGTGGGCCTCGGGCATGGGCTCCTCGCTGCGGGCCGGGCTCGCGTCGCTGGAGGAGCGCGGCGCGGGGGGTGCGCTGGTGGCGCTGGTGGACCAGCCCGGCGTCGGCGCGGAGGCGATGGCCCGGGTGCTGGGGGCGTACCGCTCCCCCGCCACCCTCGCGGCGGCGGCCTACGGCGGCCTGCGCGGGCACCCGGTGCTGCTGGGCGCGGCCCACTTCGCGGCGGTGAGGGAGGCGGCGCGGGGTGATCAGGGGGCGCGCGGGTACCTGCGGGGGCGGGAGATCGCGCTGGTCGAGTGCGGGGACGTGGCCTCGCCGGAGGACATCGACGCCCCCGCGGATCTGGCCCGGTTCCTCGATCGGCCCTGAAGCTGATTGATCTTCCATGATGAGAAAACTAATATCCATTTCCAGACTCGCCCCAGGCTCGTCCCGTTGAAGGTCCGATGAAGGAGTGACCGCCCATGTCCGCCGTCACCGTCGCAGCATCGCGCGCCCTGCCCCGGCAGGACGAGGTGCTCTCCGAAGAGGCGCTGGCCTTCGTGGCCGAGCTCCACCGGCGGTTCACCCCGCGCCGCGACGAACTGCTGGGCCGCAGGCAGGAGCGGCGGGCCGAGATCGCCCGCACCGGCCGCCTGGACTTCCTGCCGGAGACCGCGGACCTCCGCGCGGACGACTCCTGGCGGGTGGCCCCCGCCCCGCCCGCCCTCCAGGACCGGCGGGTGGAGATCACCGGCCCCACCGACCGCAAGATGACCGTCAACGCCCTCAACTCCGGCGCCCGCATCTGGCTCGCGGACTTCGAGGACGCCTCCTCCCCCACCTGGGAGAACGTGATCGGCGGGCAGCTGAGCCTGTCCGACGCCTACCGCCGCCGGATCGACTTCACCGACGAGCGCGGCAAGGAGTACGCGCTGCGCCCCGACGAGGAGCTGGCCACCGTGGTCATGCGCCCGCGCGGCTGGCACCTGGACGAGCGGCACCTGACCGTGGCCGGGCGGCCCGTGCCCGGCGCGCTGGTGGACTTCGGGCTGTACTTCTTCCACAACGCCCGGCGGCTGATCGAGCTGGGCAAGGGCCCGTACTTCTACCTGCCGAAGCTGGAGTCGCACCTGGAGGCGCGGCTGTGGAACGACGTCTTCCGCTTCGCGCAGGGCGAGCTGGGCCTGCCGGACGGGACGGTCCGGGCCACGGTCCTGATCGAGACGATCACGGCGGCCTTCGAGATGGAGGAGATCCTCTACGAGCTGCGCGAGCACGCCTCCGGGCTGAACGCCGGCCGCTGGGACTACCTCTTCTCGCTGGTGAAGAACTTCCGCGACGGCGGCGAGAAGTACGTCCTGCCCGACCGGAACTCCGTGACCATGACCGCGCCCTTCATGCGCGCCTACACCGACCTGCTGGTGCGCACCTGCCACCGGCGCGGGGCGCACGCGATCGGCGGCATGGCGGCGTTCATCCCCTCCCGCGACGCCAAGGCCAACGCGGTGGCCTTCGAGAAGGTCAGGTCCGACAAGGACCGCGAGGCCGGGGACGGCTTCGACGGCTCCTGGGTGGCGCACCCGGGCCTGGTGCCGGTGGCGCGGGCGGCCTTCGACGCGGTGCTCGGGGAGCGCCCGCACCAGAAGGACCGGCTGCGCGAGGACGTCGCCGTCAGCGCGGACGACCTGCTGGCCATCGACTCGCTCAAGGCCCGCCCCTCCTGCGACGGCCTGAAGAACGCCATCCAGGTCGGGACCCGCTACCTCCAGTCCTGGCTGGCCGGGCGCGGGGCGGTCGCCGTCTTCAACCTGATGGAGGACGTGGCCACGGCCGAGATCTCCCGCTCCCAGATCTGGCAGTGGATCAACGCCGGGGTGGAGCTGGAGGACACCGGCGAGCGGGTCACCCGCGAGTACGTCCGCCAGGTGGCCGCCGACCAGCTCCTGGCGATCCGCGACGAGGTCGGCGAGGACGCGTACGTCTCCGGCGGCTGGGAGCGGGCGTTCGACCTGCTGATGCGGATCTCCCTGGCCGAGGAGTACGTCGACTTCCTCACCCTCCCCGCCTACGAACTCCTGGCCGAGCCCCCGGCGTTGCCCTGAGGCCGGGCGGGCGCGACGGCCGGCCACGGCCGGCCGCCCCGGCCGGCGGGCGGGCGGGCCCGTCGGTGTGCTGCGGCCACGGCCGGCCGACGGGCGGTCCGCGGGCCACGGCCGAGCAGGCGTCCGCCGGACGGAAAAGGCGGCCCCAGAACGCAGCGCCCGCCGGGCCAGAGCCCGCAGGTGCCCGCAGGGCGCAGTGGCTGCGGGGCGCAGCAGCGCTCCCAGGCCGGGCGGGCCCCGCGGGCAGCGGGGCCTCCCCGGCCCAGGTCCTCCCGCCTCCCCCGCCCGGGAAGGGCTACGCGTCCGCGGCCAGGCGCGCCAGGCGGCGGGACTGGGTGCGGGCCTCGGCGGCGATGGTGTCCTCGTCTGCGGTGCGCAGGCGGCCGTTCTCCACGACGGGCAGGCCGTTGATCAGGGAGAGCGTGACGGGGGCGGGCGGGCCGAAGACCAGGGCGGCGACCGGGTCCGCGATGGTGGAGTGGCCCAGGCCGTCCAGGCGCCACAGCACGAGGTCGGCCAGCTTCCCCGGCTCCAGCGAGCCGATCTCCGCCTGGCGGCCCAGCACCCGCGCGCCGCCGGCCGTGCCCAGGCGCAGCGCCTGGCGGGCGGTCAGGGCCTTCTCGCGGTGCGGGCCCAGACGGCTGATCAGCAGGGCGTTGCGCAGCTCGGTGTGCAGCTCGCCCGCCTCGTTGGAGGCCGTGCCGTCCACGCCCAGGCCCACGGGAACGCCCGCGGTCAGCATGTCGGGCACGCGCGCGATGCCGGCGGCCACCCGGGCGTTGGAGGAGGGGCAGTGGGCCACGCCCGTGCCGGTGCGGGCGAAGGCCGCGATGTCGGCGTCGGACATGTGCACGCAGTGGGCCATCCACACGTCCTCGCCGAGCCAGCCGGTGGACTCGAAGTAGTCGGTGGGGCCCATCCCGAACAGCTCGTGGCAGTACTTCTCCTCCTCCACGGTCTCCGAGCCGTGGGTGTGCAGCCGCACGCCCAGGCGGCGGGCCAGGGCGGCGGCCTCGCGCATCAGCTCGGTGGAGACGGAGAACGGCGAGCAGGGGGCCACGGCCACGTGCAGCATCGAGCCGGGCGAGGGGTCGTGGTGCTCGGCGACCGCGCGCTCGCTGGCGGCCAGCGCCTCCTCGGTGGTCTCCACGGCGAAGTCCGGGGGCAGGCCGCCGTCGGAGGCGCCGCGGTCCATGGAGCCGCGGGTGGCGGTGAAGCGGACGCCCAGCTCGCGGGCGGCGCGGATCTCCGCGCCGAGCAGGTCGCCGGCGCCGCGCGGGAAGACGTAGTGGTGGTCCATGGCGGTGGTCACCCCGCCGCGGGCCATCATCGCCAGGGAGCCGCGGGCGGCCGCGTGGACCATCGGCTCGTCGATCCGGGCCCAGATGGGGTAGAGGGTGACGAGCCAGTCGAAGAGGTTGCAGTTCTGGGCCAGGCCGCGGGTGAGCCACTGGTAGAAGTGGTGGTGGGTGTTGACCAGGCCGGGGGTGGCCAGGTGTCCCGCCGCGTCCACGCGGCGGGCGACGCCGGGCAGGTCGCGCGGGGCGGGGCCGGGGCCCACGGACTCGATGCGGTTGCCCGCCACGACGAGGTGGCCCTCGGCGTGCTCGGTGCCCTCGGCGTCCACGGTGGCGATGGCGCAGTTCTCGATGACGATCCGCCGGGCGGTGGCTGCGGTCACGTCGGCCTCCTCGGGTGTCGGGCGTCGCGTCAGAGGTTGGTCAGGTCGGCGGGGATGCGCGCCGGGGCGCCCTCGCGCAGCACCGTGGCCTCGATGAGGCCGTAGGGCCGGTCGGCCGCGAAGTAGACGGCCCCGTCGGGTCCCTCGTTCTTCATGCCGAAGGGTTCCAGGTCCACCACGAAATGATGCTTATTGGGCAGGGAGAGCCGTATCTCGTCCACGCCCGGCAGGTTCTCGATCACCTGAGAGCCCATCCGGAAGAGGGTCTGCTGGAGGGAGTACGAGTAGGTGCGGGCGAACGCGCCGAGCACGTGGTCGCGGGCGGAGGCCCAGGCGGCGTCCCAGTCCGCGGCCGGATCGGCGTCGGGGGGCGTCGCGGCGCCGTGCCGCCACACGGCGGTGACGTCGGTGGCCAGGATGCGGTCGCGGGTCTCGGGCAGCGTGGTGTAGCGGTCCCTGAGGTAGCCGTGGAACTCGGAGTCGGTGGTGTTCATGACCGTCAGGCCGGTGACGCCGGAGAGGGTTTCCCACTCCGGGGCGTCGCCGGTGGCGTCGTGGGTGATCTGCGCCGTGCGGGTCTCGCGCCCGGCGCGGACGAAGGAGTGCGCGCCCTCGCCGGGGGTGGGGATGCGGTCCCAGGCGTACTCCTGGACGCGGATGCGGGCGCGGTGGATCGTCGGCTGGGAGGCGACGAAGTGGCGGGCGAGCAGGGCGGCGAACGCCTCGGGCGAGGCGATGCCGTGCTCGCGGGCGAAGGCGAAGACGGTGTTCTTGGCGGTGTCGGTGGTCAGCACCGCCGCGTTGGAGCCGGAGCGGTGGACGTCCTCCATCGCTCCGGAGAGGGCGACCGAGACGTTCAGGTCGCGCACGTGGTGCGTGGCGCCGTCCCGGAGGACGCGGACGACGCGCACCTCCGCCTTGCCGTACTGGTTCTGGCCGAGCGTGGGCATGGGCGGGTCAGCTCCCTCGGTAGACGGAGTAGCCGTACGGGCTGAGCAGCAGGGGGACGTGGTAGTGCTCGCCGGGGACGACGGCGAAGGACACGGCCGCCTCGGGGAAGAAGGCCGGGGGCGCCTCGCGGCCGGGCGCCAGGTGCGCTCCCGTGGCGAAGGTGAGCCGGGCCAGACCGGCGCCGCCGGGCAGCGGGGGCAGGCCGGCGCAGCGGCCGTCCGCGTCGGTGCGGGCGGCGGCGTGCGCGATCCAGGCGGGGCCGCCGCCGGGCCCGGGGGCCGCGCCCTCGACGGCCACGGCCAGGGACACGGCCACGCCGGCGGCGGGGCGCCCGGCGGCGGTGTCCAGCACGTGGGTGGAGACGGTGGCGGCGGAGTCGGCAAGGCGGGTCAGCCGCAGGGCGTTGATCTTGGCCAGCTCGGCGCGGACGACCTCGCGTTCGGCCTCGGGCGGGTTGGCCATCCGGGCGCGCAGGGCGTCGCGCATCCGCTCGCCGCTCAGGCCGGTGGCGCAGATCAGGAAGACGTGGCCGAAGCGCTCCTGGTAGGCGAGGTTGAGGTCGGTCATCTCGGCGCGCAGGGCCTCGGGGGCGTCGGCCATGCCGCGCTGCTCGCGGGCGGAGGCCGGGTCGCCGGGCTCGGGGCGGCCGATGGGCGGGTGCGCGGCGAGGGCCTCGGCGAGCGCGGCGGGGTCCAGGGCGGCCGTGGCGGCCTCGTTGGCGGCCAGCAGGGCGGCGGCGTCGGGGAACGGGCGCGCGGCGGCGAGGCGTTCGGCCCAGGCGCGGGAGGCGCACACCCGGCGCAGGGCGGCCAGGACCGCGGGCCGGCCCGCGGCGTTGAGCCAGGCCAGGCCGCGGTGGGGGCCGGGTTCGGGCGGGGTGGCCGGGGGCTGGGTCATGAGGACAGCTAAGCCGCAGCCGCCCCACTCGTCAACATTTTGTTGAACGATTGAGGTAGTTGTAGACCGTGAACCGGCTGACGCCCAGGGCGCTCGCCACCGTCTCCACGCCGTGCCGCATCGCGAAGGCCCCGCGGGTCTCGAGGCTGCGCACGACCTCCTGCTTGGCCGCCCGGTCCAGCTCGGCCAGCGGCCTGCCGTGCCGCCGCTCCAGGTCGGCCAGGATGTGCTCCAGGGAGTCCGACAGGTGCGGCAGCCGCACCGCGACCACCGCCGCACCGGCCCAGGCCAGCACCACGTCGTCCTCCCCGGCCTGGCCCGGGCCCACCAGCTCGCCGCCGATGGCGTCCACCAGCGGCTTGATCGCGGCTATGAACGCCTGGCCGTCGGTGCCGCTCATGTCGCTCCCTCCTCGTCCCCGGCCTCCTCGTCACCGGCCGGGCCGTCCCCGGCCCCGCCGAGGACGTTGACCTGGAGGGTGATGCGGGTCGCCCCCACCGCCAGGGTCCGGCGCAGCAGGTCGTTCACCGCGCCGAGCACGGCCTCCGCGGGGCCTTCGGCCGTATTGCCGAACGGCCCCACGTCCACCGCGCCCAGCCGCGCGTCGCGCACCACCTCGCGCGCCACCAGGGCGTGCGGGGGCGGGCTGTCCAGGTCGAACGGCTCGGTCGTGAACTCTATTCTCAGGCGCACGCCGCCAACCTACGCCGCCGCGCGCGCGACGCTCACCGCCCCCACTCCGTGGACCGCCCCGCCCCCAGGGAGGAGGGGTGCGGCCGGGCGTACGCGGTGTGCTGGTGCGGGACGCCGAACAGCTCGACGGCCTTGCGCAGCTGGTGCACCGCCGGGGCCAGGGCGCTGACCGAGCCGACCGCCGCGGCGATCAGCAGCAGCGCCTGGCCCAGCGCGGCCGTGTCGGGAATCTCGGCGGCCAGGATGCCGTCGAGCGTGCTCAGCTCTCGGTCGGCGACCTCGCGATCGGCGAGCGCCGCCTGGTATCCGCGCAGGTCCCTGCGCAGCCGGTCCACGGCCGCGCGCAGGGACAGCAGACGGGGATCAGTCCCGCGGGACGGGACACTCCGCATGATGTGGGCGGTCTCAGCTTCTCCTGCCGACACTCGACCCTCCCCTGCCGTCTTCATCGACGCTGGAAGCGTCCGCCGGCGACCGCGCCGCGGGTGGGCGACGGGACGGCCGGAGGACCGAACAAGGAAAGTAAATATCACCGTGCGCGCATCGCGCCATACAGAGGGCGAGTCGCCTTGTCACCCGCTGATGAGGAGGGGTCGTCCCGGCGGGGTGGTCCCGCCCGGAATCCGTACGTCGAGCATATGCCTGCGGAACGCCGGGGGCGTCGGCGAGACTGTGTGGATCTCGTCGACAAGTTCCTTGCCTGGAGCGCCAGATGACGAAAAGTGTGCCATCGCGGTGTCCGCTGTGCCGCCGGGAGCACAGCTACGTCCCGCCGGAGTACCCGTGTGCGTGCGGAGCCTCCCTCACCGTCCCCCCGATGCCCGAGAGTTCACTCGTTCCGGTGCGTCACCGGTCCTGGGACGGACTGTGGACGGAGGTGGAGTGCGCGGCCTGCGGGCGGCGCGGGCAGCGGCCCCGCCCGGAGTTCCCCTGCGGCTGCGGGGCGCTGCTCCGGCTGGTGCCGGCCGTTCCCGGCCCGGCGCAGCCGCCGCCCGAGGAGGAGGGGCCCCCGGACGACGGGGCCCCGGCGGAACGGCCGCTGGTGGAAGGGCCGCTGGGCGGGCCAGGGGACGCGGTGGCCCGCGCGGCGCGGTTCCTGCGGCGGCTGGGCTTCCGGGAGGTGCGCGGGGGCGCGGCGCCGCGCGCCGGGGCGGGTGTGGACCTGCGCGGCCCGGCCGTGGTGGCGCAGGTCAACTCCTCGGCCGCGCCCACCGGGGAGCGGGCGATAGAGACGCTGTGGCTGCACGGCCTGGTGGAGCCGGCCGTGGCGGTGGCGTTCTCCGTGCCCGGGTACGAGCCGGGGGCCGTGCGGCGGGCCGGAGTCCTGGGGCTGCCGCTGTTCGCCCTGGGCCCGGCGGGCGGGCCGCGCCCGCTGAACGCCCCCGCCGAGGCGCTGATCCGGGACGGGGCGCGCGAGGAACGGGAGGAGCGCGAAGGGAGCTGACGCGCCGCGCGCCCGGCCGGAGGGCGGGCGGCAGCGCGGCGGGGAGCGCGGGCCTCAGCCCGCCTCCCAGCGCAGGTCGTGCGCGGCTCCCGGGGCGTGGAACGCCAGCAGCCGCACGCCCTCTTCCTCCAGGCCGGCGCGCTCCCCGGCGGTCAGGGGGCCGAAGGGCGTGAGGGAGAGCGTTGCCGAGCCCGCCTTGGCGTCCGCCTCCAGCCGCCAGAGGCCGCGCACGAAGCCGTCGGCCAGGAAGACGGGGAAGGCGCGGTTGGCCGCCCAGGTGCGGGACTTGGCCTCGTCGGAGATGACGCGGGTGCGGTCCGCGTGCCCGATGAGGAGATTGTCGTACTCGGGGAGGAAGCGGGCGGGCGCCGGGCCGTCCTCCCCGGGGCGCGGCGCGTCGGGCAGGTCGTACAGCTCGACGCCGGCCGCGTCCCGGTAGCGGACAAGGCCCGGGGCGAGGCGGTCGAAGACCTCGCGCAGCCGCGTCAGGCCCGACCAGGTCTGGGCGTCCTTGACCGAGGCGGGCCCGAAGGCGGCGAGGTAGCGCAGGACGAGGGCGTCGGGCGCAAGGCCGGCGGCGAGCGGGGCGCCCAGCCAGGACTCGGCGGTGGTGTGCCGGGCCGCTCCTCCGCGCCGCCACAGGCCGCGCGGAGGGACCTGCACCAGGGGAAGGTGGTGGCGGGCGCACTGGGCGAGGGCCTGCGGGTCGGCCCCTGGCCACTCGGGGGCCAGCGCGGCGCCCAGCTCCTGGAAGGTGCGCGGGCTCTCCTCCACCAGCGCGCGGGCGCGGCGGGCGACGGCCTCCTGGTCGACGCCGGGCAGCTTGCGGCCCCAGTTGGAGCGGAACGGCCGCTCGTGCGCGGCGCGCAGCACCGGCCGCAGGGCCAGGCAGTCGGCGGCGGTCACGGTGTGGATGGTGGAACGCAGGAGGCTGACGCGGACGAACTCCCGCGCCTCCAACCGGCGGGAGAAGTCCTCCGGGTCGAAGCCGGCCAGCCGCGCGAAGAGCGCGGTGTAGTGGGTGCCGGGCACCTGGGTCTGGAGCCCGACGAGGTGCTCGACGGCCTGCGCGGCGGTCAGGGAGGAGCGCCGCAGGAGCATCTGCCGGTCAAGCAGCGCGCGGTTGAGCGCGCGCAGGGAGATCAGAGGGGCGTCCGTGGTCATGTGCCGACCCTACGGTGGCGTCCGGGATCCGGGGGTGGATGGGCCTGCTGGTGGCGGTGAGGGGCGCGCCGGTGCCGCCGCGGCGGAGGGCGACGATCTCGGCGGCGATGGACAGCGCGGTCTCCTCGGGGGTCCTGGCGCCCAGGTCCAGGCCGATCGGCGAGCGCAGGCGGGCGAGTTCGGCGCCGGTCAGGCCGGCCTCGCGCAGCCGCCGCAGCCGGTCGTCGTGGGTGCGGCGGGAGCCCATGGCGCCGACGTAGGCCAGCGGCAGCCGCAGGGCGCGGGCCAGCAGCGGCACGTCGAACTTCGGGTCGTGGGTCAGGACGCACACGGCCGTCCTTCCGTCGGGGCGCGCGGGGCCCGCGAACTGCGCGTCGAGGTAGCGGTGGGGCCAGTCCACGACCACCTCGGCGGCGGCGGGGAACCGCTCGGGCGTGGCGAAGACGGCCCGCGCGTCGCAGACGGTGACCCGGTAGCCGAGGAAGGAGCCTGCGCCGGCCAGGGCGGCGGCGAAGTCGACGGCGCCGAAGACCAGCATCCGGGGCGGCGGGAGGCTGGACTCCACCAGCAGCGTCACCGGCTCCCCGCACCGGCCGCCCGCGTCGCCCAGCTCCACCGTCCCGGTGCGCCCGGCGGCCAGCAGGGCGGCGGCCTCGGCGGCGGCGGTGCGGTCCAGCTCCCGGCCGCCGCCCAGGGTGCCCTCGGCCGTGCCGTCCCCGCGGACCAGCAGCGCGCCGCCCGCCGCCGCGGCGGGCCCGGTGACCACGCGCGCGAGGGCGGCCGTTTCCCCCGCCGCGGCGCACTCCAGGGCCGCGGACAGCAGCGGGCGGGCGGGGCCGTCGCCGCGGACAGGGGTGACCAGGACGTCCAGGGCGCCGCCGCAGGTCAGGCCGACGGCGAAGGCGTCGGCGTCGCTGTAGCCGAAGTGCCCGGTGCGGGGGGCACCCTCGGCCAGGGCCTCCTGGCACAGCTCGTAGACGGCGCCTTCCACGCAGCCGCCGGAGACGCTGCCCAGGGCGGTGCCCGCCGCGTCCACGGCCAGAGCCGCGCCCGGGGGGCGGGGGGCGCTGCCGCGGACGGCGACGACGGTGGCCACGGCGAAGTCGCGGCCCTCGCGGCACCAGGCGGCCAGCTCCCGCGCGATCTCCAGCACGGCTCAGCCCTCCCGTTCCGGGCCGCCGGCGGGCCCGAGCGCGGCGGGGTCCTCGTCGATGAGGTGCTCGGGCCGGACGGGGACGCGGGCCAGGGCGCGGCCCGTGGCCTGGCGGATGGCGGCGACGACGGCCGGGGTGGAGGAGAGGGTGGGGGCCTCACCGACGCCGCGCAGGCCGTAGGGGGCGTGGTCGTCGGCGAGTTCGAGGACGTCCACCGGCATGCTCGGGGTGTCGAGGATGGTGGGGATGAGGTAGTCGGTGAAGGAGGGGTTGCGGATGCGGCCGTCCGGGCCGACGACGATCTCCTCCAGCACGGCCAGGCCCAGGCCCTGCGCCGAGCCGCCGTGGATCTGGCCCAGGACGGCGCGGGGGTTGATGGCCCGGCCCACGTCCTGGGCGGCGGCCAGCTCGACGACCCTCACCAGCCCCAGCTCCGTGTCCACGTCCACCACGGCCCGGTGGGCGCAGAAGGAGTACTGCACGTGCCCGAAGCCCTGCCCGGTCTCCCGGTCGAAGGGCTGGGTCGGCCGGTGGCGGAACTCCAGCTCCAGCTCGACGGCCCCGCCCGGCCCCTCCCCCAGCACGTCCGCCAGGGCGGCCAGCGCCTCGCCGTCCCGGGTGACGACCTTGCCGCCCTCCAGGCGCAGGCCCTCGGCGTCGGGCAGCCCCAGGCGCTGGGCCGCGCGCCGCAGCACCTCGGCGCGCACGTGCCGGCAGGTGTTCCGCACCGCGCCGCCGGTCATGTAGGTCTGGCGGGAGGCGGAGGTGGAGCCGGCCGAGCCGACGCGGGTGTCGGCGGGGAGGATGACGACCTGGGTGACGCCCAGCTCGGTGCGGGCGATCTGGGCGTGGACGGTGACGCCGCCCTGGCCGACCTCGGCCATCGCGGTGTGGACGGTGGCGACCGGCTCGCCGCCGCTGACCTCCAGGCGCACGCGGGCCGTCGAGTAGTCGTCGAAGCCCTCGGAGAAGCCGACGTTCTTGATGCCGACGGCGTAGCCCACACCCCGGACGACCCCCTCGCCGTGGCCGCTGTTGGACAGGCCGCCCGGCAGGGCGCGGATGTCGGTGGAACGCTCGCCGGAGGGCCCGGCGCTCTCCCAGGGGCGCTCGGGCGGCAGGGGCCGTTCCTTGACGCGGCGCAGGAGTTCGGCGACGGGGGCGGGGGCGTCGATGACCTGGCCGGTGGGCATGGACGAGCCCTGGGAAACGGCATTGAGCTGCCGCAGCTCGACGGGGTCCATGTCCAGGGCGGCGGCCAGCCTGTCCATCTGGGCCTCGTAGGCGAAGCAGGCCTGGACGGCGCCGAAGCCGCGCATCGCTCCGCAGGGCGGGTTGTTGGTGTAGAGGGCCAGGGCCTCGACGTGGGCGTTGGGCACCTCGTAGGGGCCCAGGGCCAGGGAGGCGGCGTTGCCGACGACGGCCGGGGAGGAGGAGGCGTAGGCGCCGCCGTCCAGCACGATCCTGGCGCGGACGTAGAGGAGGCGGCCCTCGCGGGTGGCGCCGTGCTCGTAGGCCAGGCGGGCGGGGTGGCGGTGGACGTGGCCGAAGAACGACTCGTGCCGGTTGTAGACGATCTTCACCGGGCGGCCGGTGCGCAGCGCGAGCAGGCAGGCGTGGGCCTGCATCGACAGGTCCTCGCGGGCGCCGAACGCCCCTCCGACCCCGGCGAGGGTCAGGCGCACCTTCTCGGGGGGCAGGCCCAGGACGGGGGCGAGCTGGCGGTGGTCGACGTGCAGCCACTGGGTGGCGATGTAGAGGTCGACGCCGCCGTCCTCGGCGGGGACGGCGAGCCCGGACTCGGGGCCGAGGAACGCCTGGTCCTGCATGCCGACCTCGTAGGTGCCGCTGACCACGACCTCGGCGCGGGCGGCGGCGGCCTCGGGGTCGCCGGTGAGGACGGGCTGGCGGTGGACGACGTTGGGGTGCGGGACGTGGAGGTCGCCGACGAGTACGCGGTCGGCGCGGTCGGGATGCAGGACGGGGGCGTCGGGGGCGGTGGCCGTGGCCTCGTCGTGGACGACGGGCAGTTCCTCGTAGCGGACCTCGATGAGCGCGGCGGCGCGGCGGGCCGTCTCGGGGTGGTCGGCGGCGACGAGGGCCACGGGCTCGCCCTCGTAGCGCACGACGTCGCGGGCCAGCACGGGCTGGTCCTGGATCTCCAGGCCGTAGTGGGTGGCGGCGGGCAGGTCCTCGTGGGTGAGGACGCAGCGCACGCCGGGCACCGCGAGGGCGGCGGAGACGTCGATGCCCAGGAGGCGGGCGTGGGCGTGCGGAGAGCGCAGGGTGTGGCCCCACAGCATGTCCTCGTGCCACAGGTCGGAGGAGTAGGCGAACTCGCCGGTGACCTTCAGCGTTCCGTCGGGGCGGGGCGCGGAGTCGCCGACGCGCCCGCCGGCGGGGCCGGTGCCGGCGCGCTGGGTCAGGCCCGTGGGGGCCGGGACGACGCCCATGGTCAGGCCGTCCCGGAGGTGCGGGCCGCGGCGAGGCGGACGGCGTCCAGGATGGCCTCGTAGCCGGTGCAGCGGCAGAGGTTGCCCGAGAGGGCCTCGCGGATGTCGGCGTCGGCGGGGTGGGGGTTGCGGGCCAGCAGGTCGTCGGCGGCCATCAGCAGGCCGGGGGTGCAGAAGCCGCACTGCACGGCGCCCGCGTCGACGAAGGCCTGCTGCACCGGGCCGAGCCGGGTCTCGCCGCCCTCGCGCGCGGCCAGGCCCTCGACCGTCTCGACCTCCCGGCCCTCGGCCTGCCCGGCGGCCACCAGGCAGGCGCAGACCAGGTCGCCGTCCAGGCGGACGGTGCAGGAGCCGCACTCGCCCTGCTCGCAGGCGTTCTTGGAGCCGGGCAGGCCCAGGCGCTCGCGGAGCACGAACAGCAGGCTCTCGCCCTCCCAGACGTCGTCGGCCGTGCGGGGCCGGCCGTTCACGGTCAGGTTCACGCGCACGCGGCGTCTCCCCTCGGTGCCGGGTCCGCGGCGTGCGCGGCCCAGGTCCAGTGAAGGGTGCGGCGGGCCAGCACCCGGATGGCGTGCCGCCGGTAGGCGGCGGTGCCGCGCACGTCGTCGATGGGCGCGCAGGCGGTCGTGGCCAGCCGGGCGAACTCCCCGGCGGCGGCGGGCGGGACGGGGCGGCGGCTCTCCCAGTGGCCGCCCTCCTCCAGCACCCCGGTCAGGAACTCCTCGGCGGCCGTGGCCCGCACGGGGGTGGGCGCGGCCGAGCCGATGCCGGTGCGGACGGTGCGGGCGGCGGGGTCGAGCGCGAGGGAGAAGGCGCACACGGCGATCACCATGGCGTTGCGGGTGCCGACCTTGGCGAACTGCTGCGGGCCGCGCGCCGCGGTGACGTGGACGGCGCGGATCAGCTCGTCGGGCGCCAGGGCGTTGCGCTTGGGCCCCAGGAAGAACTCCTCGACGGGGATCAGCCGGGTGCCGCGCACCGAGGCCGCCTCCACGCGGGCGCCGGAGGCCAGCAGCGCGGGGTGCGCGTCGCCGGCCGGGGAGGCGGTGCCGAGGTTGCCGCCGACGCTGCCGCGGTTGCGGATCTGCGGGGAGCCGACGGTGTGGGAGGCCAGGGCGAGGGCGGGCAGGCGGGGGCGCAGGCGGGCCACGATCTCGCTGAAGGGGACGGAGGCGCCGAGGACGACCGTTCCGGCCTCCCGGTCCTCGTGCCAGGAGCGCAGGCCGGGGACGCGGCCGAGGTCGAGCAGCCGCTCGGGGCGGCGGCGGGCGAAGTTCAGCTCGACCATCAGGTCGGTGCCGCCGGCCAGGGGCACGGCGTCGGGGTGCGCGGCCTTGAGGGCCAGCGCCTCCTCCCAGTCGGCCGGGCGGAGAAAGTCCATCGAAGCGGGCTCCGGGTCGGTGCGGATCGGTCGGGGTGCCTCCAGTACAGCGGGCGCCCGGCCCGTGACGGCAGTCACGGAAGGACCGAAGCTCTCCGTCGGCACGGTGCTCATTCTTGTAGATTCGTACGAAGAAATGGCGTCGGCAACCACAAGGCCCCCGGCGCGCAACGTCCGGGACATCCTCCGGCGCCCGGGAGACCCGCGCCGCCGGGGGCCTCCGGGCCGGAGGCGGGCCGGAGGACGGAGGCGGCGGCGTGCGACTGCGGGCCCTGCGCGAGGAGCCCTGGCCCGGCCTGCGGCTGCTGAGCGGGGACGCCGCTTCGCTGGAACGGCCGGTGCGGGGCGTGATGACCACCGACCTGCGCGACCCCAGCCGGTACCTCAACGGCGGGGAGCTGGTGCTCACCGGCCTGGCCTGGTGGCGCGGCCCGGCGGACTCCGAGCCGTTCGTGCGCATTCTGGCCGCGGCCGGGGCGGCCGGACTCGCCGCCGGGGAGGCCGAGTTCGGGCCCGCGCCCGACGACCTGGCCGCCGCCTGCCGGCGGCACGGGCTGCCGCTGTTCGCGGTCCCCGAGGAGGTCGGCTTCGCGGACCTGACCGAGTACGTGGTCCGCCGCGTCTCCGCCACGCGGGCCGGCGACCTGGCCGCGGTGGTCGACCGCCACCGCCGCCTGATGTCCCCCGCGCCCGGGGGCGGCGGCCCGCAGGCCGTCCTCGACCTGCTGGCCTCCGACCTGGACCTGCGCGCCTGGCTCCTCTCCCCCACGGGCCGGGTGATCGCCTCGGGCGGCGGCCCGGCGGACGAGCGGACCGCCGGCGGCGCCGCCGAGGAGGGCAACGCCGGCGGCGGGGCGCCGTTCCCCGCCTGGTGGCCCGGGGCCGCCTCCGTCGTGCGGGCGCGGGGCGGGCGGCCAGGGCCCTACCGGGCGGTCGTGGAGGGCGTCGTCCACTCCGTGTTCCCGGTGGCCTCTCCCATGGCCGCGCCCGCGCGGCTGACGGACCTCCCGCACCTCCCGGACCTCCCGGACCTCCCGGACCTCCCGGAGCGGGCCGAGCCCGCCACGCTTAGCGACTGGCTGCTCATCGTGCGGGCCGACGCCCGGGACTGGCCGGGCGAGCGGCTGGGGCTGCTGGAGGGCGTGGTCCGGCTGATCGAGGCGGAACGCGACCGGCGGGAGGCCGCGCGCGGCGTCCCCCGGCGGCTGGCGCAGGAGGTGCTGACGCTGCTGCGGGCCGGCGCGCCCGCGCCCGAGGTGGCGGCGCGGCTGCTGGTCGCCGGGCCCGTCCTCGTCCCGGGGGCGGGCCGCGCGGCGGCGGGCTGGCAGGTGGTGACGGCCCGTCTGGAGCCGGCGCCGGAGGGAGGGTCCCTTCCCCCGGCTGCCCGGACCGGCGGCCTGGCGCGCTCCCTGCTGGAGGAGCTGCTTCCGGCGCCGCCCGGCTCCCCGCCCGAGGCCGGCGCCGCCGTGGCGCACGAGGACGGCGAGGCCGTGGCCCTGCTGCCGCTCGGCGCCGCGGCCCCGGACGGCGAGGAGGCCCTGAGCGCGGCCCGGCTGCTCGCCCCCGCCCGCGAGGCGCTGGCCGAGGCCCTGGCCGCGGCACCGGGCGGGTCCTGGCGGCTGACGCTCGGCGTCTCGGCCGGGGTGCCGGGCGCGGAGGCGCTGCGCGGCGCGCTGGAGGAGGCGCGGCACGCGCGGCGGGTGGCGGCGGCCGGACCCGGGGCGGTCGCGGGCGCCGGGCACGAGGAGCTGGCCTCGCACGTGCTGCTGCTGCCGTTCGTGCCCGACGACGTGCGGCGGGCCTTCGCCTCCCGGCTGCTGGAGCCGCTGCGGGCCTACGACCGCAGACACCGGGCGGACCTGGTCGGGACGCTGCGGGCGTTCCTGGCCTGCGACGGCTCCTGGACCCGCTGCGCGGCCCGCCTCCACGTGCACGTCAACACCCTGCGCTACCGCGTCGGCCGCATCGAGCAACTGACGGGCCGGGACCTGACGCGCCTTGAGGACACGGTCGACTTCTTCCTCGCCCTGCGCATGGACCTCCCCGCCGGGGACTGAGGCCGGGGCGTGCGACCGGACGGGGCTTCAGACGAAGCTGAGCTCGTCCAGCGAGGAGCGCGGGGCCGAGCGGAAGCGGGCCAGGAGCAGGGTCAGGGCGGTCCCGGCCACCGCCCAGGCGGCCAGCACGAGCAGCGGCCCGAGCACGGCGTGGCCCTCGAAGTAGGCCACCGAACGGGCCGTCCACGTCCCGGCGCCCGGGATCAGCACCGGGCCGATGGCCTGCCAGAACGCCGGCAGCAGCGGGTAGGCGTACGGCCCGCCCGCGCTGGGGTTGCCCAGCACGACGACCAGCAGCAGCGCCAGGCCGATGCCGAACATTCCGAACAGCCCCTGGAGCGCCAGGGTCAAAGCCCCGGTGGCGAAGACCACCAGCGCGCCGGTGCCCGCGAGCGCCAGCACGCGCCCCGGAAGCGCCCCCAGCACCGGCCCGGCGATCACCGCCCCGGCCAGCCCGGCGGCCACGGCGTACCCGGCCAGCACCAGCAGCCGCCGGGCGGCCCGCCGCACGGTGGCCGGGCGGGCTCCGGCGCTGACGGCCAGGGCCGCGGCGACCAGGTAGCCGCCCACGCACCAGCCGATGATCAGGTAGAAAGCCGACAGGCCGCGGCTGTCGCCCCCGGCCGCGGGCGCCACGTCCCGCACCTCCACCTCGCGCCCCTCGGCCTCCGCGGCGCGGGTGACCGTCTCGCGCACCGCCTCGGCCAGGGCCGTTCCCCCGCCGGAGGCGACGTAGAGGGTGTCGGAGCGGCCCTCGGCGTCCACCACGTACGCGCCGTCCACCTCGCGGCGCTCCACCAGGCGCCGGGCCGCGGCGGCGTCGGAGGCGGTGCGCTCGGCCTCCAGCGGGTGCCCGGGCAGCTCCTCCAGGCCCCGGACGACCTCCGCTCGCCGGTCACCCGGGGCGGCCACGGCGATCGGCACCCGGTCGGGCCGCGGGTCGTGGAGGGCGCCGAGGTAGGAGGCGATGAACGCCAGGTGCAGCAGGAGGACGCCGAGCACCAGCAGCCCCGCCCGCAGTGTCACGGCGCCGCGGGCGTCGCCGGGGCCCGGGGACGGGCCGTATCCGGGTATCCGGTCCATACCCGGCATCCTGGGTGGCCGGGGGGCGGGGCGCACCCGCGGCGGGGCCGTTCGGCGGATGCTGCGCGAAACGCCTCGGACACCCTCCGTCTTGTGAACTCTTTCACTCACCCCTCTTCCGGGCGCGGGCGGGGACGTGCTGAGATGCATGCACACCAGGCACGGCCAGCCGTTCGACAGAGCGCCGGGAGGGCGATGTGACGGAGACCGCCGCACCACATCCAGCGAGGAGCACGGGCGGCGACCCGCTCGGCCATGCGGTGTGGCGGCTGCGGTCCCGGGGCTGCTGGGAGGACGCCGCGGCCCTGCTCGACGCGCTGGCCGGGAGCGAGCCGCCCGCGGCCCTGCTGCGGGCCGAACTGCTCGTCGAGCGCTGCATGTTCACCGGCGACGGCTGGGGCAGGGCGGAGGAGGCGCTGCGCGCGGCCGAGTCGCTGTCCCTGACGGACGAGGAGCGCGGCGCGGCGGCCTGCGAACGCGGCTACCTGGCCTACGCGGCCACGCTGCTGCGCGTGCGGGACCGGGCGGACGAGGCGCGGGCCGCGCTGGGGCGGGCGGCGGCGCTGCTGGCGCCGGATTCCCCCGGCCGGGCGCTGCTGGACTTCCGGCGCGGCCTGATGGCCCAGCACATGGCGGGCAACGCGCAGGCCGCGGAGGCCGCCTACCGCCGGGCGCACAATGCGGCGCTCTCGCGCGGGGACGCGCTGCTGGGCTCGTACACCTGGCGGCACCTGGCGGCGCTGGCGCTGGAGAACGGCGACGTGCCGGAGGCGCGGCACGGGTTCGCGGAGTCGCTGCGGCTGCGCGAGGAGGCCGGCTTCCTCGTTGGCATCGCCCCGGCACTGGTGGCGCTGGCCGAGGTCCAGCCCGAGCCGGAGGCGACCCGCCTGCGCGCCGAGGCCACCCGCCTCTTCCGCCTCCTCGGCGAGGTCCCCCGCTGGCTCTCGGCCCAGCTCACGCCCCCACCTTCGCCGACGGCCTGACGGCCCTGGGCGACACGGCGGCGGCTGGTCCCGTGGCGCCGGGAGCCGCCAGGCCCGCCGCGCGCCGGGGCGACGCCCCGTCACCCTGTGTCCGGAGCCCGCCGTTCCGGGGGCCACGCCCCGCCCTTCGGAGGGCCCGCTCCGCGCCGCGACGCCCGGCCTACGGGACCCTCCGCGGAGTGCCTTCCGGGGTCCCCCGGCGGGGCCCCCGGGGGATGAACGCCCGGCGCGCCGCGGGCGTTCGCCCTCGGACGGGTGGTCGCACGGCCGGTAGCCCGTGGCCGCGCGGCCCGTGAGCTGAACGGCCGGTGACCCGCGGCTCGTTGCCACACGCCCGTGGCCCGTGGCCCGTGGCCCGTGGCCCGTGGCCCGTGGCCCGTGGCCCGTGGCCCGTGGCCCGTGGCCCGTGGCCCGTGGCCCGTGGCCCGTGGCCCGTGGCCCGTGGCCCGTGGCCCGTGGCCCCAGGGACGCTACAGCCCCGGCCGGTTCGGGTCAGGGCCGAGGCCCGTCAAGTGTTCGCGGGCCAGGCGTTCGGCCGTGGTGAGGTCGCCGGCGCGGAGGGCGTCCAGGAGGGCCGTGTGCTCCAGCGCGTCCGCCAGCAGCTCGGCCGGGCCGGGGAGCGTGCCGTGGTCGGCGGGGCACTGGGCCTTGCGCTGGAGGTCCTCGGCCACCTGCACCAGGTGCCGGTTCCCCGTCATCCGCAGCAGCGCCAGGTGGAAGCAGCGGTCGGCCTCGGCGTAGGCGGAGCGGTCCCCGACCGAGGCGGCCGTGACGGTGGCGTCGGCCACCGGCCGCAGCTCCTCCCAGCGCTCGGGCGGCAGCGTGCGCCCCAGCCGCAGGATCGCGGGCACCTCAAGGGCCGCCCGCACCTCGGCCAGCTCCGCCAAGTCGCGGCGGCTGCGCCCGCAGACGCGGAACCCCCGGTTGGGCACGGTCTCCACCGCGCCCTCCACCGCCAGGCGCTGCATCGCCTCGCGCACCGGCGTGGCCGAGACGCCGTAGCGCTCGGCGAGCGCGGGGGCCGAGTACGTCTCGCCCGGCTCCAGCTCGCCGCTGGCCAGCGCGTCGCGCAGGGCGGCCAGCACCTGGGCGCGGACCGAGTGCCGCTCGGGCAGCGAGCGCGGCCGGACCGGGAGGGGCGGGCGTCCGGGGGCGGCGTCGGAGGACGGCCGGGCGGGCCGGTCGGCGACGGCGACCGGCGGAAACGACACCGGGAAGTCGACCGCGTCCGTTCGGGTGGGCTCCATGTGTCCGCTCCGTCCCCTCCTGCCCCTGATTCCAAGCGGTGTCTGCACCCTAGGGGCACGGGGCACCCCGAGGACACCCCCAACTTCCTTGATCGGCCGCCGGACCCTTCGGGTAAGGTAAGCCTTACCTGTCCGCAACGCCCCACGAACGGTGTCCCCATGACCGTCCCCGCTCTCGCCGCCGAGGCCCCCGCGACCCCGCTCGCGCCCGCCTTCGTGCGCGTCACGGAGGTGCTGCCCGAGCTGCGGATCACCGAGGAACGCCCGCGGCGCGGGCCGGGCTGGATCAGCGCGGCCGGACTGGCGGCGGGGGGAGCGGAGTTCGAGGCGTTCCTGGCCGCGGAGGACGCGCGGATCGAGGAGGAGTACGGCCGGCGCGCCCGCCCGGACGTGGTGGCCGCCTTCGCCCTGCACCGGTACGCCTGGCAGGCGGCCGTGCTGCTGACCATGCCGTGGTTCCTGCTGCGCCGGGTGCCCTCGGTCGCCCCCGGGGACGTGTCGTTCCACCGGGAGGGCGGGCGGGTGACGGTGCGCGCGGGGGCGTTCGCCTGCCTCCCGGACGACCCGGCGGCCGGCCACCCCGGCGCGCGGGTGGCCGGCGGCGAGGCGGCGCTGCGGAAGGCGGTGCGGGAGGCCGCGGTGGCGCACTTCGGGCCGCTGCTGGCGGCCTTCGGGCCCCGGATGCGGCGGGGGCCGCGGGCGCTGTGGGGCGCGGTGGCGGACGAGCTGACCGAGGCGCTGTGGTATCTCGGCGGGCTGCTGGACGAGGAGCGGCGGGCCGTCGAGGAGGCCACGGCCCTGCTGCCCGCCGGCACCCGGCCGTTCGGGCGGGGCGCGGCCTTCCGCGAGCTGCTCTCCCCGCGGGGCGAGGCGCTGCTGACGCGGGACCGGGCGAGCTGCTGCTTCTACTACACGCTGCGGCCGGACGACGCCTGCCTCACCTGCCCGCGGACCTGCGACAGCGAGCGCGTTACCCGCCTGACGGCGGGTTGATGCGGCAAGGAGATAACATTTATCGCCACAACGGCGATCAACTCTCCCCGCAATCTCACCCGTTGGGATGATTCCTTCCGAATTGGGCTGACGGCGGCTCGGGTAGAGTCGGGCCGCTCCTCCAAATCGCCACGTGCGCCCACCAATTCAGCACCACCCAGGCAGGGGGCTTGACGTTGACCGACACAGGAATCTCTTGGGTGCTTGCCGCGGCCGTACTGCTGTGCGGGGCGATGGTCGCGGTGACCATGATGTCCCGCAGCCGCAAGCCCCAGAGCGAGGGCGCGGACTCCGACTCCTGGGAGCGCCTGGAGGCCGCGCGTCGACGGCGTGAGCGGATGTACGCCTCGCTCTCCTACACGCTGCTCTTCTGCTGCGCGGGCGTGGCCGCGGCCCTGTCGTTCCAGGGCCTGGTCGGCTTCGGCCGGGAGAACCTCGACCTGGCAGGCGGCTGGGAGTACCTCGTCCCCTTCGGCCTCGACGGGGCGGCCATGTTCTGCGCCGTCATCGCGGTGCGCGAGGCCAGCCACGGCGACTCCTCGATGGGCTCCCGGATGCTGGTGTGGCTCTTCGCCGGCGCCGCCGCCTGGTTCAACTGGGTCCACGCACCCCGCGGCATGGGCCACGCCGGCGCCCCGCAGTTCTTCGCCGGGATGTCGCTCTCGGCGGCCGTCCTCTTCGACCGGGCGCTGAAGCAGACCCGCCGCTCCGCGCTGCGCGAGCAGGGCCTGGTGCCGCGCCCGCTGCCGCAGATCCGCTTCGTGCGCTGGCTGCGCGCCCCGCGCGAGACGTACGGCGCCTGGTCGCTGATGCTGCTGGAGAACGTCCGCTCGCTGGACGAGGCCGTGGAGGAGGTCCGCGAGGACCGCAGGGCCAAGGAGAAGCAGCGCACCCTGCGCCGCGAGCAGCGGAAGCTGGAGCGGGCCCGGATGAAGGCGATCAGCCGCCACGGCCAGCTCCCGCCCGGCGCGCAGCCGCTGGAGCTGACGGCGGCGGCCCCGCAGCCCACCGACCCCTCGACGCTCGCGCCGGCCGCGGCCCCCCGCCCCCTGCGGACCCGCCCCCCGGAGCAGCCCGAGCCCGCCCCGGGCCCGGCCGCCCCGGGCGACCCGGCCTCGATCGGGCAGGCGAGCCCGCTGCTGGACTCGCTGGAGGAGCAGATCGCGCGCCTGGAGCAGCGGTTCAACTGACCGCCCGCCGACCCTGGGGTCGGCCGCACGGACCGGTGCCCCGGGCGTTCCCCCTTCATGGGGAACGCCCGGGGCACCGGCGTTTCGCGGGCCGTTGCGCCCGCAGGGCGCCGCGGGGTCAGGCGCCGAGGAGAACGCCCTCCAGCGACAGGAGGTGCCGCTTGCGGTCCAGGCCGCCGGCGTAGCCGGTCAGGGAGCCATCGGCGCCCAGGACGCGGTGGCAGGGGCGGATGACCGTCAGCGGGTTGGCGCCCACGGCCCCGCCGACCGCGCGGACCGAGCGCGGCGGCAGGCCGGCGAGGGCGGCCAGCCGGCCGTAGGTGATCGTGGACCCGTAGGCGACGCGGTCCAGCGCGGACCACACCCGCTGCCGGAACTCCGTGCCCCGCGGGGCGAGTTCGAGCTCGAACTCCTTCAGCTCCCCCGCGAAGTAGGCGTCGAACTGGCGGCGGGCCCCGGCGAAGGCCGCGTCCTCACGCCTCCAGCCGGGGCCGACCGCGGCGCCGCCCTTCTGGCCGGGCACGGTGACCGAGGCGAGAACGCCGGGCCGCGGGCCCGCGATCAGCAGCTCGCCGAGCGGGCTGGGGTGGGTGGTGTACAGCATCAGTGGCTTCCCTTCCGGTCGGCCCGCGCGGGGCCGGGGGTGTCGGGGGTGGTCGTCTCGGGGGTGCTCCCGGGGGCGGAGCCGGCGGGCGTCCCGGGGCCCGCGGTCGCCGCCCAGAGGTGGTGCACGGCGTAGGAACGCCAGGGGGCGGCGCGTCCGGCCGCCTCGGGCCCGGCGTTCAGCAGCCGCAGCCCGTGGCGGACGCCGGCGTCCCCGGGCAGGAACACGTCGGGGTCGCCCAGGGCCCGCATCCGCACGTAGCCGGCGGTCCAGGGCCCGACCCCGCGCACCGCGAGCAGCGCGCGCTCCGCCTCCGCGCGGTCCGCGCCGGGCCCCAGGTCGGCCGTTCCGTCGGCGAGGGCGGCCCCGATCGCCCGGAGGGTGGCGCGGCGGGAGCCGGGCATGCCCAGCTCGGTCAGGGCGGCGCCGGCCAGCGCGGCGGGCTCGGGAAAGAGGTGGGTGAGAGCGCCGTCCGGGGCGGGCAGGGGCTTGCCGTGGGCGGCGACCAGCGTCGCGGCCAGGGTCCTGGCGGCGGCCACGGTCACCTGCTGGCCGAGCACGGCCCGCACCGCCAGCTCGGCCGGGTCGGCCGCCCCGGGCGAGCGCAGTCCGGGCCTGGCCGCCACCAGGGGCCCGAACACCGGGTCGGCGCCGAGGCGTTCGGCCACGGCGTAGGGGTCGGCGTCCAGGTCGAACAGCCGCCGCACCCGCTGCACGGCCGCGGTCAGGTCGCGCGGGTCGGACAGCCGCAGGCGGCACGGCAGCCACCGGCCGCCCCGCGGCCCCGGCCACTCCCCCACCTCGGCCACGCCCGTGCCGTGTGGCAGCGCCAGCGTGCGGCGGTAGGTGCGCCGGCCCGGGGCGCCCGTGACCTCCTCGATCCCGGGGATCGCCCGCAGGGCGAGGAAGCCGAAGACCTGCCGCGCGTCGTAGGGCCCCCGGTAGGCCAGCCGCAGCGGGATGCCGGCGCTGTGGGGCGCCGCGCCCGCCTGCTCCCGGCCGCCGCGGGCGGCGGCCCGCAGCTCGGAGGGGGTGCGCGCGTACGTCTCCCGCATCGTGTCGTTGAACTGCCGCACGCTGGAGAACCCGGCAGCGAAGGCCACCTCCGTGACCGGCAGGCCCGTGCCGGTCAGCAGGATGCGGGCGGTGTGCGCGCGCTGGGCGCGGGCCAGCGCGACCGGGCCGGCGCCCAGCTCATCCGTGAGCTGCCGCTGCACCTGCCGGGCGCTGTAGCCCAGGCGCCGGGCGAGCCCGGCGACGCCCTCCCGGTCCACGACCCCGTCCGCGATCATGTGCATGGCGCGGGCGACGGCGTCGGCGCGGGCGTTCCACTGGGCCGAGCCGGGCACGGCGTCCGGGCGGCAGCGGCGGCAGGCCCGGAACCCGGCGGCCTGCGCGGCGGCGGCCGAGGGCAGGAAGCGGACGTTCTCCCGCTTCGGCGTGGTCGCCGGGCAGCTCGGCCGGCAGTAGATTCCCGTCGTCACGACGGCAGTGAAGAAGACGCCGTCGAAGCGCTCGTCCCGGCTGCGCACCGCCTCGTACCTGCTGTCATCGTCCATCACGCCCCCCAGTCTGCCGCGCGGCGGGGGCGGCGACTGGCGGGAATCGGACATTGCGGTGGGCGGGGCGTTCGGCGCGTCGCGGTCGGCGGGCGTTCCGCGCAGGGGACGGCCCCCGGTCCGCCGGGGGGCGGCGGGCCGGGGGCCGTGGTGTGGGGGGCGGGGTCAGGCCGCGGCCGGGACGGCCGGGGCCGCGGCGGGGGCCAGGGCCAGGTCGAGCACCTGGCGCACGTCCGTGACCGGGTGGACGTCGAGGTCCCGCAGGATCTCCGCGGGGACGTCGTCCAGGTCGGGCTCGTTCCGCTTCGGGATGATGACGGTGGTCACCCCGGCACGGTGGGCGGCGAGCAGCTTCTGCTTCACGCCGCCGATCGGCAGCACCCGCCCGGTCAGCGAGACCTCGCCGGTCATCGCCACGTCGGGCCGCACCTGCCGCCCGCTGAGCAGCGAGGCCAGGGCGGTCGTCATGGTGATGCCCGCGCTGGGCCCGTCCTTGGGCACGGCCCCGGCGGGGACGTGCAGGTGGACGCCGCGCTCCTTGAGGTCGCCGACCGGCAGCTCCAGCTCGGCGCCGCGCGAGCGCAGGTAGGACAGGGCGATCCGGCCGGACTCCTTCATCACGTCGCCAAGCTGGCCGGTCAGGGTCAGCCCGGCGCCGCCGGTCTCGGGATCGGCCAGCGAGGCCTCGATGTAGAGGACGTCGCCGCCCGCGCCCGTCACCGCCAGGCCCGTGGCCACGCCGGGGACGGCCGTGCGCCGGGCGTTCGGCTCCTGCGCGGCCTCCGGGGTGTGGTGCGGGCGGCCGATCAGGTCGCGCAGGCCGTCGGCCGTGACGGTGAACGGCAGGGTCAGCTCGCCCAGTTCGGCGCGGGCCGCGACCTTCCGCAGCAGGCGGGCGACGGTCCGCTCCAGGCCGCGCACCCCGGCCTCGCGGGTGTACTCGCCGGCGAGCCGGCGCAGCACCTCGTCCTCGACCGTGACCTCGCCGGGGGCCAGCCCGGCGCGCTCAAGCTGCCGGGGCAGCAGGTGGCCGCGGGCGATGGTGACCTTCTCCTCCTCGGTGTAGCCGTCGAGCCTGACCAGCTCCATGCGGTCGAGCAGCGGCTGCGGGATGGCCTCCAGGACGTTGGCGGTGGCCAGGAAGACCACGTCCGAGAGGTCCAGCTCGACCTCCAGGTAGTGGTCGCGGAAGGTGTGGTTCTGGGCGGGGTCCAGGACCTCCAGCAGCGCGGCGGAGGGGTCGCCCCGGTAGTCGCTGCCGACCTTGTCGATCTCGTCCAGCAGGACGACGGGGTTCATCGACCCGGCCTCCCTGATCGCGCGGACGACGCGGCCGGGCAGGGCGCCGACGTAGGTGCGGCGGTGGCCGCGTATCTCGGCCTCGTCGCGGACGCCGCCCAGGGCGACGCGGACGAATTTCCGGCCCATGGCGCGGGCCACGCTCTCCCCGAGGCTGGTCTTGCCGACGCCGGGCGGACCGGCCAGGGCGAGCACGGCGCCGCCGCGGCGGCCCCCGATAACGCCCAGGCCGCGGTCCCCGCGCCGCTTGCGGACGGCCAGGTACTCGGTGATCCGGGCCTTCACGTCCTCAAGACCCGCGTGGTCGGCGTCCAGCACGGCCTTGGCGCCGGGGATGTCGTAGGCGTCCTCGGTGCGGACGTTCCACGGCAGGTCCAGGACGGTGTCCAGCCAGGTGCGGATCCAGCCGCCCTCGGGGCTGGCGTCGGAGGACCGCTCCAGCTTGCCGACCTCCTTCAGCGCGGCCTCGCGCACCTTCTCGGGCAGGTCGGCGGCCTCCACGCGGGCGCGGTAGTCCTCGCCCTCGTCGGCGGCGTCGCCGTTCAGCTCGGCCAGCTCCTTGCGGACGGCCTCAAGCTGGCGGCGCAGCAGGAACTCCCGCTGCTGCTTGTCCACGCCCTCTTGGACGTCCTTGGCGATGGTCTCGGCGACGTCCTGCTCGGCGAGGTGGTCGCTCAGGAGCCGGGTCGCCAGGCGCAGGCGCTCGACGGGGTCGGTGGTCTCCAGCAGGGAGACCTGCTGGTCCGCGGTGAGGAAGGGCAGGTAGCCGGCGTTGTCCGCGAGCTGGCCCGGGTCCTCGATCTGGGCGACCCGGTCCACGACCTGCCAGGCGCCGCGCTTGCGCAGCCAGGTGGTGGACAGGGCCTTGTACTCCTTGACGTATTCCTTGACCTGCTCGGCGACGGGGCCGGGCAGGGCGCTGGGAACGGCCTCCTCGACCGGGGTGCCCTCCACCCACAGCGCGGCGCCGGGGCCGGTCGTGCCGGCGCCGATCCGCACGCGGCGCAGGCCGCGCACGAGGGCGCCGGGGTCGCCGTCGGCCAGCCGCCCGACCTGCTCCACCCGCCCCAGCACGCCGAGCGCCCGGTAGGCGCCGTCCACGCGGGGCACGAGCAGCACGCGCGGCTTCTCCCCCCGCGGCGCGGCGGCCTGAGCGGCCTCGACGGCGGCCCGCACCTCGGAGTCGGACAACTCCAGCGGAACCACCATCCCCGGCAGCACCACCGAGTCTCCGAGCGGCAGCACCGGCAGGGTGAGTACATCGAACGACGAAGTCATGACGTCTCCCTCGGCAGGCAAATTGAGCTATGCCGACTCAATGCACGACCCCTCCGGGATGTTCCCGCCCCGCCACCCCGTTCGCTGTGAGCGATCACCCTCCGGGGCCGGCCCCGGCTCCCCGCGGGACGGCCACCGCGCCCCGGCTGCGCCGCGCAGCCCGCACGGGAGGATTCTTCTGCCGGGCCGGGGCAGCCGCCGCCCCCGCCTGCACCGCGCACCGCACGACCCGAGTCCGGAGCCAGTCCGCCCTCCGCCGGCAGAAGCCGGGGGCCGGGAGAGCGGACGCCGCGGCGTCGGGCACCGCGTGCGCGGCCCGGCCTGGGAACGCGCCTCCGGCGGTAGCCCGGGGCGGCGCCCCGGGTGCGAGCGCCGCGCGCGGCCCGGGATCGGGGGCGCCTGCGGCAATAGCCTGGGGCCCGGCTCAGCGCTCCGGGAGCAAGCGCCGTACCCGGGCCGGGCCCGCCGCCCCACACCGCCGAAGGCGGGACCCGCACGGTCCACGCCCCGCGTCCGAAGCCCGGGGCGTAGCGGCGCCCCGGCTGAGGCAGGTGCGGGCCCCGTAGGCCCGGGGCAGCGCCCCGACAAGAACGGGGCGGGGCAACACCCCGGTCAAGCGCCGTGCGCAGCGTCCGGGGTCGGAGCGGTCCCCGGGAGGAGCCCCGGGCCCGGAGCAGCGCCCCGGCCGAGGGGGGGGCGGGGCGACCGCCGGAGGCGCTACGTTTCGCGGAGGACGCGGAAGAGGAAGTCGCGGGTCGCCGTGGGGGGTTCGGATTCGATGACCAGGCGGTTCATGATGTGGCGGTACTGCTCGACGTCCTGGGGTTTGTCGGGGAAGATGCCGCCGGTGGGCTGCTCCAGGTAGACCACGTCCGGCAGGTCGCCGCCCGGCGGGCGCAGGATCGTGACCGGGCCGGCGATCGCCGCGTGGCCCCCGGCGTGGAAAGGGATGACCTGGATCGTGACGTGCGGCAGGTCGGACAGCTCCAGCAGGCGGCCAAGCTGACGCCGCATCAGCGGCGGCCCCGCCATCGAGCGGCGCAGCGCGGCCTCGTCGATGACGACCCAGACGTGCGGCGGACGTTCGCGGAAGAGGATGCGCTGCCGGGCCATCCGCAGCTCGACGCGGCGCTCGATCCGCTCGCCCGCGTCCCCGAAGCCCAGCCGCAGCACCGCGTGCGCGTACTCCTCGGTCTGGAGCAGGCCGGGGACGAACTGCAGCTCGTACCCCCGGATGACCGTGGCCGTCTGCTCCAGGCCGAGGTAGACGTTCAGCCAGCTGGGAACCAGGTCGTGGTAGACGTGCCACCAGCCGGGGCTGCCGGACTGGCGGGCGAGTGCGAGCAGCGTGGCCCGCTCGTCCTCGTCGGTGACGCCGTAGAGCGTGAGCAGGTCGGCGACATCGTGCGTCTTGAAGCCGGTGCGGCCCATCTCCAGGCGGCTGATCTTGGAGTGCGAGGCACGGATGCGGGCCCCGGCCTCGGCCCCCGTGATGCCGCGGGCCTCGCGCAGCCGCCGCAGGCGGGCGCCGAGGATCATGCGGGGAACGGTCGGCCCGGTCTGCCGGTAGTCGACGGTGCGGGGAAAGACCTCCTCGCGGACGGCTCTCCCGGCGGCTTCGCTCGCGATCGGCTCCACGCCCATGTACGCTCCCCTGCCGTCGTCGCGCCCGCCCAACTGTACTAGACCGCTTCAAGGCGGGGACTGGATCGGCGGCGAGCAAACCTCTTACCGTAGCCGCATGACGCGCAGCACCCACGCGGTGACGAATCAGGCCCCGCCCCTGGTGGGTTACGACCTCTTCGCCCGGGACGTGGCCCTCTCCGAGGGCTTCGCCCGGCACGTGGACGGGGCGGTGGCGGCCGAGGCGACGGCGGAGCTGAGCGAGCTGGGCCGGCTGGCCGGCGGCCACGAGGCGCAGGAGTGGGGACGGCAGGCGAACGCCCACCCGCCCGTGCTGCGCACCCACGACCGGTACGGGAACCGGATCGACGAGGTCGAGTTCCACCCCTCCTACCACCTGCTGATGGAGCGGGCCGTGGCGGCCGGCCTGACGGACGCCTGGTCGCGGCCGAGCGGGCAGCTACGGCGGGCGGCCGGGTTCCTGGTCTGGTCGCAGGTGGAGTCGGGGCACGGGTGCCCGGTGTCGATGACGCACTCGGCCGTTCCCGCGCTGCGGGCCGCCCCGGAGCTGGCGGCGGTGTGGGAGCCGCTGCTGACCTCGCGGGTGTACGAGCCGGGGCTGCGGCCGGCGTCGGGCAAGGCCGGGGCGCTGGCGGGGATGGGCATGACGGAGAAGCAGGGCGGCTCCGACGTGCGGGCCAACACCACGCGCGCCGAGCCGGTCTCCGACGCGCCGGGGGCGTACGTCCTGACCGGGCACAAGTGGTTCTGCTCGGCGCCGATGTGCGACGCGTTCCTGGTGCTGGCGCAGGCGCCGGGCGGCCTGACCTGCTTCCTGCTGCCCCGGGTGCTGCCCGGCGGCGAGCGGAACGCCTTCCTGGTCCAGCGCCTGAAGGAGAAGCTGGGCAACCACTCCAACGCCTCGGCCGAGGTGGAGTTCGACGGCACGACGCTGGCCTGGCGGGTGGGCGAGGAGGGCCGCGGGGTGCCGGCCATCATCGAGATGGTGGCCGCGACCCGGCTGGACTGCGTGGCCGGCTCGGCCGCGGTGATGCGGCAGGCGGTGGCCCAGGCCGTGCACCACGCCGCGCACCGCTCGGCCTTCGGGGGGCCGCTGATCGACAAGCCGCTGATGCGCAACGTCCTGGCCGACCTGGCGCTGGAGTCGGAGGCGGCGACCGCGCTGCTGCTGCGGCTGGCCGCCGCGGCGGACGCGGCGGCGGCAGGCAGCGCCCAGGAGCGGCACCTGCTGCGCCTGGCGGTGCCCGCCGCGAAGTACTGGGTGACCAAGCGCTGCACGCCCGTGGCGGCCGAGGCGCTGGAGTGCCTGGGCGGGAACGGGTACGTCGAGGAGTCGGGCATGCCGCGGCTGCTGCGCGAGTCCCCGCTGAACTCCATCTGGGAGGGCTCGGGCAACGTGCAGGCGCTGGACGTGCTGCGCGCGCTGCAACGCGAGCCGGGCGCGCTGAACGCCTTCCTGGCCGAGGTGGGGCGCGCGGCGGGCGCGGACCACCGGCTGGACGCGGCGATCAAGGGCGTGCTGGCCGAGCTGTCGGACCTGGAGGGCATCGAGGCGCGGGCGCGGCGGCTGACGGAGCGGCTGGCGCTGGTGCTCCAGGGCTCCCTGCTGGTGCGGCACGCCCCGGCGGAGGTGGCGGACGCGTTCTGCGCCTCGCGGCTGGGCGGGGACTGGGGAACGGCCTTCGGCACGCTGCCGCACGGCGCGGCGCTGGAGGCGATCGTGGAGCGGGCCCGGCCGCACGCGGGCTGAGCCCGCCGCGGGACCGGGAGGCCCCGGCGGAAGGCCCCCCGGCCAGAGGGAGGGGCACTGTGGTGGAATGCGGGGCATGCAGGTGACGACCTGGTCGCTGGAGCAAATCTCCCCGGACGACCTCATCCCGGCCTCCGGCCTCGCGAGCGCCCCCGGCGCCGACCCCGGCGTCCGCGAAGAGGACGGGGTGTCCGGCATCCGGACCGTGCGCGCCGGGGTGCCGAGCCCCGAGTTCAGCCGGTTCCTCTACACGGCCGTGGGCGGGGACGTGCACTGGACGGACCGCCTGGGGTGGAGCCACGCGCGGTGGCGGGCGTTTCTGGAGCGGCCCGGCGTGGAGACCTGGGTGGCCTGGGACCGCGGCACGCCCGCCGGGTTCGTGGAGCTGGACCCGCAGGACGAGGGCGCGGTGGAGATCAGCTACTTCGGGCTGCTGCCGGCGTTCCGGGGGCGCGGGATCGGCGGCCGGCTGCTGACGCTGGGCACCGCGCGGGCCTGGGACCTGGCGGAACGCTGGCCCGGCCGCGCGCCCACCCGGCGGGTGCGGGTCCACACGTGCAGCATGGACGGGCCGTACGCGCTGGAGAACTACCGGCGGCGCGGCTTCCGGGTCGTCGCCACCGACGTGGCCGAGGAGGAGCCCTCGAAGGCCCCCGGACCCTGGCCCGGAGCCTTCGACCCTGCGTGACCACATCCTCACAGCTTCCACATATTGAGACAATGGCATCCACATAGTGGATAGCGGTGGACTGACGCGTCACCGCGTGCCACGCTGCCGTCATGTCGCGAGCTGGAGAAGTCCTGGTGAGCCGGTGCCCCGCCGGCCTCTGTCGCACGTCCAGCGCCATGTGCCGGGCGTGTTAAGAGCCTGACACCGGCCCCCGGAGGGCCCGCACCGGCAGCCGCCGGACGGGACCCGCCGCGAGCCGCCCCGCCGACCGGCCCGCGCCGTACCCCGCATGGCCGCGCGGCCCCCTGCCACGACCGCCCCCGCCCGACTCTGCCGCGCAGAAGGAACTCGTGACGATGTCCGACTCCCCGAAGAAGCCCGCCGCCCCGACCCGGCGGAAGGCCGGCCGCCACCGCGGTGAAGGACAGTGGGCCGCCGGGCACTTCACGCCCCTCAACCCCAACGAGCAGGTCAAGAAGGACGACGACGGTCTCAATGTGCGGACGCGCATCGAGACGATCTACGCCCACCGCGGGTTCGAGGCCATCGACGGGCAGGACCTGCGCGGCCGGATGCGCTGGTGGGGGCTGTACACCCAGCGGCGGCCCGGGATCGACGGCGGCAAGACGGCCGTTCTGGAGCCGGAGGAGCTGGACGACGAGTACTTCATGCTCCGGGTGCGGATCGACGGCGGGCAGTTGACCACCGTGCAGCTGCGGGTCATCGCCGAGATCTCCCAGGAGTTCGCGCGCGGCACGGCCGACATCACCGACCGGCAGAACGTGCAGTACCACTGGATCCGCATCGAGGACATGCCGGAGATCTGGCGCCGGCTGGAGGCCGTGGGCCTGTCCACCGCCGAGGCCTGCGGCGACACCCCGCGCGTGATCATCGGCTCCCCCGTCGCGGGCATCGCCGAGGACGAGATCATCGACGGCACCCCGGCCATCGAGGAGATCCACCGCCGCGTGGTGGGCAACAAGGCGTACTCCAACCTCCCGCGGAAGTTCAAGACCGCCGTCTCCGGCTCCCCCCTGCTGGACGTGGCCCACGAGGTCAACGACGTGGCCTTCGTCGGCGTCGTCCACCCCGAACTCGGCCCCGGCTTCGACGTCTGGGTCGGCGGCGGCCTGTCCACCAACCCGCGCTTCGGCGCCCGCCTGGGCGCCTGGGTCCCGCTGGAGGAGGTGGCCGACGTCCACGAGGGCATCGTCGGCCTCTTCCGCGACTACGGCTACCGCCGGCTGCGCACCCGCGCCCGCATCAAGTTCCTCGTCGCCGACTGGGGCCCGGAGAAGTTCCGGCAGGTGCTGGAGGACGAGTACCTGCTGCGCAGGATGGCCGACGGACCCGCGCCCGCGCAGCCCCCGCACGCCTGGCGCGACCACGTCGGCGTCCACCGGCAGAAGGACGGCCGTTACTACGTCGGCTTCGCGCCCAAGGTGGGCCGCGTGGACGGCACCACGCTGGCGAAGATCGCCGACCTCGCCGAGGCCCACGGGTCCCAGCGGGTGCGCACCACCGTCCAGCAGAAGATGCTCATCCTGGACGTGGCCGAGGAGCAGGTCGCCCCGCTGACCGAGGGCCTGGCCGCGCTGGGCCTGACGGCCGCGCCCTCCTCGTTCCGCCGCGGGACGATGGCCTGCACCGGCATCGAGTTCTGCAAGCTGGCCATCGTCGAGACCAAGGGCCGCGGCGCCTGGCTGATCGAGGAGCTGGAGCGCCGCCTGCCCGGCTTCGACGAGCCGATCACCATCAACATCAACGGCTGCCCCAACTCCTGCGCCCGCATCCAGGTCGCGGACATCGGACTCAAGGGCCAGCTCGTCACCGACGACGACGGCCGCCAGGTCGAGGGCTTCCAGGTGCACCTCGGCGGCGCCCTCGGCCTGGACCCCGCCTTCGGGCGCAAGGTCCGCGGCCTGAAGGTCACCGCCGAGGGCCTGGCCGACTACGTCGAGCGGGTGCTGCGCGCCTACCAGGACCAGCGCGAGGACGGCGAGCGGTTCGCCCAGTGGGTGGCCCGCGCCGACGAGGGGGCCCTGTCATGAGCGAGCGCGCCGCCCCCTTCTACTGCCCCTACTGCGGGGACGAGGACCTGCGGCCGAACGAGGAGGGCCACGGCGCCTGGGAATGCGCCTCGTGCAACCGGGCGTTCCGGCTGTCGTTCCTCGGCCTGCTGGCCCGGGGACTGGCGCGTCCGGGAACCCCCGCGGGGGACGGCGAAGGCGGCGACGCGGACGCGCGCCGACCGCATGCCTGAGAGAGCCTGAGGAAGGGGCACCATGACCACTGTCACCGCCACCACCCCTCCGCGCAGAGCGGAGGACGAGCTGCGCGCGCTGGCCGAGCGGGCCGGGCGCGAGCTGGAGGACGCCGACGCGCAGGAGATCCTGCGCTGGGCGGCCGACACCTTCGGGGCCCGCCTGTGCGTCACCTCCTCCATGGAGGACGCGGTCGTCGCCCACCTCGCCGCGCGCGCCCGGCCCGGCATCGACGTCCTGTTCCTGGACACCGGCTACCACTTCGTGGAGACCATCGGGACCCGCGACGCCGTTGCCGCGGTGATGGACGTCAACGTCATCACACTCACCCCGCGACAGTCGGTGGCCGAGCAGGACGCCGAATTCGGCCCCCGGCTGCACAACCGGAACCCCGATCTGTGCTGCGCCATGCGGAAGGTTGAGGTGCTTCGGGACGGTTTGGGCCCCTACGATGCGTGGATCACGGGACTGCGCCGCGACGAATCACCCTCGCGCGCCGACACGCCGGTCGTGGGATGGGACGCCCGGTGGGGAAAGGTGAAGATTTCCCCCCTGGCCCGCTGGACCCAGGCGGATGTGGAAGCCTATGTCACCGAACACGGCGTGCTCACCAACCCGCTCCTCCAGGACGGTTACGCGTCCATAGGCTGCGCCCCCTGCACCCGCCGGATAGCCCAGGGCGAGGACGTGCGGGCGGGCCGCTGGGCCGGCCTCGGCAAGACCGAGTGCGGTCTGCACGGATGAGATGACGGCAGCGACCACACCCCGGGGCAGCGCCCCGGCGCGGCCACGGGCAGGGCGCGCCGGAGGCCCGTCCCCTCGACCCCACAACCCCACACCGACGACGGCCCGCGCCGCCCCCGGCGCCGGGAAGACTCCCCCCCCACCGGGACGACCGAAGAAGCCCACCCCACCGGGACGGACCAGCCGGCCGGGACGAACGACAGGACAAGGAGCCGGAGATGAGCGAGCACGGCCAGGGCGCCACCATCTGGCTCACCGGCCTGCCCAGCGCGGGCAAGACCACCATCGCCCGGGCCCTGGCCCGGCGGCTGGCCGAGGAGGGCCACCGGGTCGAGGTGCTGGACGGCGACGAGATCCGCGAGTTCCTCTCCGCGGGCCTCGGCTTCGGCCGCGAGGACCGCGACACCAACGTCCAGCGCATCGGGTTCGTCGCCGAACTCCTCTCCTCCCACGGGGTCAAGACCCTGGTCCCCGTCATCGCCCCCTACGCCGACAGCCGCGAGGCGGTGCGCAAGCGCCACCAGGCCGCCGGCACCGGCTACGTCGAGATCCACGTCGCCACCCCCGTCGAGGTCTGCTCGGAGCGCGACGTGAAGGGCCTGTACGCCAAGCAGGCCGCCGGGCAGCTCACCGGGCTGACCGGCGTGGACGACCCCTACGAGGAGCCGGTCGAGCCGGACCTGCGGATTGCCGCCCATGAGCAGTCCGTCGCCGAGTCCGCCGACGCCGTGCACGCTCTCCTCGCCGCACGGGGGCTGCTGTGAGCCCCGCACCCTCTCCGAGCACAGCGACGAAATCAAAGCGACGAAAGGAGCACGGCGTGACCGTCACCGCACGCCGGCCCGCCGGCAGCGCCGGCAGCCCGTACGCACTGTCGCACCTGGACGTCCTGGAGTCCGAGGCCGTCCACATCTTCCGCGAGGTCGCGGGCGAGTTCGAGCGGCCCGTGATTCTCTTCAGCGGCGGCAAGGACTCGATCGTCATGCTGCACCTGGCGCTGAAGGCGTTCGCGCCCGCACCGCTGCCGTTCGCGCTGCTGCACGTGGACACCGGGCACAACTTCCCCGAGGTCATCGCCTACCGCGACCGGGTGGTGGCCCAGCACGGGCTGCGCCTGCACGTGGCCTCCGTCCAGGAGTTCATCGACCGAGGCGAGCTGCGCGAGCGCCCCGACGGCACGCGCAACCCCCTCCAGACCGTGCCGCTGCTCGACGCGATCCGCGGCGGCCGTTTCGACGCGGTCTTCGGCGGCGGGCGGCGCGACGAGGAGAAGGCCCGCGCCAAGGAGAGGGTGTTCTCGCTGCGCGACGAGTTCGGCGGCTGGGACCCGCGCCGCCAGCGCCCCGAGCTGTGGCAGCTCTACAACGGCCGCCACGCCCCCGGCGAGCACGTGCGCGTCTTCCCGCTCTCCAACTGGACCGAGCTGGACGTGTGGCAGTACATCGGCCGGGAGAAGATCGAGATCCCGGAGATCTACTTCGCCCACGAGCGGGACGTCTTCCTGCGCAACGGCATGTGGCTGGCGCCCGGCGAGTGGGGCGGGCCCGGGGACGACGAGCGCGCCGAACGGCGTCTGGTCCGCTATCGCACGGTCGGGGACATGTCCTGCACCGGGGCCGTGGAGTCCGACGCCGCGACGATCGAGCAGATCATCGCGGAGATCGCCGCTTCCCGGCTCACGGAGCGCGGCGCGACCCGGGCGGACGACAAGCTGTCCGAGGCCGCGATGGAGGACCGCAAGAGGGAGGGGTACTTCTGATGAGCCCCGACTCCCCGGCGTCCTCCGCCGTGACCGCCGCGGTCGACCGCGCCACCGAGACCTCACTGCTGCGCTTCGCCACCGCCGGCTCCGTGGACGACGGCAAGTCCACCCTCGTCGGCCGCCTCCTGCACGACTCCAAGTCGGTCCTCGCCGACCAGCTCGAAGCCGTCGAGGCCGCCTCCCTCAGCCGCGGCTCCGAGTCCGTGGACCTGGCCCTGCTGACCGACGGCCTGCGCGCCGAGCGCGAGCAGGGCATCACCATCGACGTGGCCTACCGTTACTTCGCCACCCCCCGGCGCCGGTTCATCCTCGCCGACACCCCGGGCCACGTGCAGTACACGCGGAACATGGTCACCGGGGCCTCCACCGCCGAGCTGGCCATCATCCTGGTGGACGCCCGCAACGGCGTGGTCGAGCAGACCCGCCGCCACGCCGCGGTCGCCGCCCTGCTGCGCGTCCCGCACGTGATGCTCGCGGTCAACAAGATGGACCTCGTCGGCTACGCCGAGGCCGTCTTCGCCACCATCGCCGGGGAGTTCTCGGACTACGCGGCCTCCCTGGGCATCCCCGAGGTCACCGCCATCCCCATCTCGGCGCTGGCCGGGGACAACGTCGTCACGCCCTCGGGCGCGATGGACTGGTACGGCGGCCCGACCGTCCTGGAGCACCTGGAGACCGTGCCGGTCGCGCACGACCCGGCGGCCGACCCCGCGCGTTTCCCCGTGCAGTACGTCATCAGGCCGCAGACCGCCGAGCACCCCGACTACCGCGGGTACGCCGGGCGGATCGCCTCCGGCGTGCTGCGCGTGGGCCAGCGCGTGGTGGTCCAGCCCTCGGGGCGGACCACGACCATCCGCCGCATCGACGCCCTGGGCCAGTCCGTGGACGCGGCCTGGGCGCCCCAGTCGGTGACCCTCACCCTCGCCGACGACCTCGACGTCTCGCGCGGCGACCTCATCGCGCCGGCCTCCCCCGGCGACGCGGCCGAGCCCACCCAGGACGTCACCGCGACGGTCTGCCACCTCCACGACCGCCCCCTGGCCCCGGGCGCGCGGGTGCTGCTGAAGCACGCCACGCGGACGGTCAAGGCGATCGTCAAGGAGATCCCCTCGCGGCTGACGCTCGACGACCTGTCGCACCACCGCGACCCCGGCGAGCTGGCGCCGAACGACATCGGCCAGGTCGTCCTGCGCACCTCCGAGCCCCTGGCCATGGACGCCTACGCGCAGTCCCGGGCCACCGGCTCCTTCCTGCTCATCGACCCGGCAGACGGCTCCACCCTCACCGCCGGCATGGCCGGCGCGGCCTTCGCCGACCCGTCCGCCGCGACCGCCGCGGACGACGCCCCCGGTGAATGGGACTTCTGACCGTGACAGGGGAGGTCTTCTCGACGTTCGCGAAAGAGGGCGGCCGCGTCGGCAGCGGCACCCTCGGCAGCGGTGAGGGCGGCATGGGGCGATGTGCCGGCTGACACAGCCGCCGCTCGTCCCTTCCCGCCCCGCCCCCCGAGAGGACCTTTCCGTATGCACATCGCTCTCGCGCGTGCCCGCGCCAGACGCCCCGGACGCCGGCTGGCAGCCGCCGCCGCGGCTCTGGTCCTGGGAGTCCTCACGGCGTGCGGCTACGGCTCCGAGGCAAGGAACGACGACAGGGACCGGGCCGTCGGCGGCGAGCCGCTCTCCGCGGAGACCGTCGACGTGGGCTACTTCGCCAACATCACCCACGCCACCGCCGTGGTCGGCCTCCAGGAGAACGGCCTGATCCGGCAGGAGCTGGCCGGCACCAGGGCCAGCACGCAGGTCTTCAACGCCGGCCCCTCCGCCATCGAGGCCCTGAACGCCGGCGACCTGGACGTGGCGTTCCTCGGGCCCAGCCCGACGATCAACGGCTTCGCCCAGTCCGGCGGCGAGAGCCTGCGGATCGTCGCCGGTGCGGCCTCCGGGGGCGCCTCGCTGGTGGTGAACCCGGACCGCGTCTCCGGCCCGGAGGACCTGGAGGGCGCCCGGATCGCCTCCCCCCAGCTGGGCAACACCCAGGACGTGGCGCTGCTCAGCCATCTCGCCGACGAGGGCTACCAGGTGGACCCGCAGACGGGCGAGGGGGACGTGCAGGTCTTCCGGATCAGCAACGCGGAGATCCCCGCCGCCTTCTCCGGCGGCGACATCGACGGCGCCTGGGTGCCCGAGCCCACGGCCGCCACCCTGCTCAGCCGTGGCGCCGAGACGCTGCTGGACGAGGGCGAGCTGTGGCAGGACGGCCGTTACGTGGTGACCCACGTGATCGCCGCCCAGGACTTCCTGGCGCAGCACCCGGACGTGGTCGAGGCCATCGTCCGCGGCGTGGTGCGCACCAACGCCTGGATCAACGACAACCCGGCCGACGCCCGGGAGATCTTCAACGCCGAGCTGGCCCGGCTGCCCGGCGGCGGCGAGCTGCCCGCGGAGGTCCTCGACCCGGCCTTCGAGCACGTGGAGTTCCTCGACGACCCACTGGCCGAGACGCTGCGCGCCGGAGCCGAGAACGCCGTGGAGGTCGGCCTGCTGGACGAGCCCGACCTCACGGGCATCTACGACCTGTCCATCCTCAACCGCGTGCTCGCGGACCAGGGCCTGCCGGAAGTAACCGACGCCGGCCTCGGCGCCCGGTAGCCGACCACCCCCACGTCCCCCAGGAGGTGACGCAGATGGCCATCACCGTCTCGAAAGCCGGCAGCGCCGTGGACACCGCGAAAGCCGACTACGCGGTCCGGCTCGACCACGTCTCGAAGTCCTTCGGCCGGCCGGGCCGGCAGCAGCTCGTGCTGGACGACATCAGCCTCGACGTCGGCCCCGGAGAGTTCGTGACCCTCCTCGGGGCCTCGGGGTGCGGCAAGTCGACGCTCCTCAACCTCGTCGCGGGCCTGGACGCGGCGTCCTCGGGCACCATCACGGTGCCCGACGGGCGCCCGGCCCTGATGTTCCAGGAGCACGCCCTCTTCCCGTGGCTGACCGCGGGCAAGAACATCGAACTCGCGCTGCGGCTGCGCGGCGTGCCGAAGTCCGAGCGCCGCCCGGAGGCCGAGCGGCTGCTGGCCCTGGTCCGCCTCCAGGGCTCCTACGGCAAGCGGGTTCACGAGCTGTCGGGCGGCATGCGGCAGCGCGTCGCGCTGGCCCGCGCGCTCGCCCAGGCCAGCCGCCTGCTGCTGATGGACGAGCCCTTCGCGGCGCTGGACGCCATCACCCGGGACGTGCTCCACGAGGAGCTGACCCGGATCTGGCAGGAGACCGGCGTCTCGGTGCTGTTCGTCACGCACAACGTCCGGGAGGCGGTCCGGCTCGCGCAGCGCGTCGTGCTCCTCTCCTCCCGCCCCGGCCGGATCGCCGCGACCTGGGACGTGGGGATCGAGCAGCCGCGCCGCATCGAGGACGCGGAGGTCTCCGCCCTCTCCGTGGCCATCACCGAACGCCTCCGGGAGGAGATCCGCCGCCATGGCCAGCAGTGACACCAGGGGACTCGCCAATTCCCCCGGCGGGCCCGCCGCCGAGGGCGGCTCCACCGACCTCGCCGGCCTGGAGGCCGGCCTGGACGCGCTGGACAGCGCTCCCGCCTCCGAGCGGCTCCCCCTGGGCCGCATCCTCGTCGGCAAGGTGCTGCCCCCGCTGGTGGCCATCGCCCTGGTCCTGACGGTCTGGCAGCTGGTCTACCTCGCCGACGTGCAGCGCGACGACCTCCTCCCCGGCCCGCTGGACGTGTGGGAGGAGTACGCGGAGATGTGGCGGCAGGGAACGCTCTTCGAGTACGTCTGGACGAGCGTCTCCCGCGGCATCCTCGGCTTCGCCATCGCCATTTTGGCCGGCACCCCGCTGGGCCTGCTCGTGGCCCGGGTCAAGCTGGTGCGGGCCGCGATCGGGCCCGTGCTGACGGGCCTGCAGTCGCTGCCCTCCATCGCCTGGGTCCCGGCCGCCATCATCTGGTTCGGCCTGAGCAACGGGGCCATCTACACCGTGGTGCTGCTGGGCGCCGTGCCCTCCATCGCCAACGGCATCGTGGCCGGCGTCGACCAGATCCCGCCGCTGTACCTGCGGGCGGGGCGGATGCTCGGCGCCCGGGGCCTGGCGAGTGTCCGGCACGTGCTGCTCCCCGCTGCGCTGCCGGGCTACCTCGCCGGGCTGAAGCAGGGCTGGGCGTTCTCGTGGCGCTCGCTGATGGCGGCAGAACTGATCGTGCAGTCCCCGCAACTCGGCACCGGGCTCGGCCAGCTCATGGAGGGCTACCGCAACCTCTCGAACATGGCGGGAATCCTCGGCTCGATCATCCTGATCCTCGTCGTCGGCGTGGCCATCGACCTGCTGTTCTTCTCCCCGCTGGAACGCCGGGTGCTGCGCAGCCGCGGCCTGCTGGCCCGCGCGTCGTGACCGGCCTCCACCCCCCGGGCCCCGCGGGCCGGGGGGATGCCCCCGGGGCGCTGCTGATCGTCGCGCACGGCAGCCGCGACCCCCGGCACGCCGCGGCCGTCTCCGCGCTCACCGCGCGGGTGCGCGCGCTCGCGCCGAACCTGCGGGTCGCCACCGGCTTCCTGGACTTCAGCATCCCCGGCATCGGCGAGGCGCTGGACGGGCTCCACGCGGCGGGCGAGCGGCACGTGGTCGCCCTGCCCCTGCTGCTGAGCCGCGCCTTCCACGCCAAGACCGACATACCCGCGGCCCTGGCCGCGCACCGCGACCGCCTGCCGGGACTCACCGTCCAGCAGGCGGACGTTCTCGGCCCCCGCACCCCCGCCGGAACGCCCGCGGGCGCGGCCGAGGCCCTGCTGACCGCCGCCCTGGAGCGGCGGCTGGCCCAGGCCGGGCTGCGGGCCGAGGACCGCTCCCGCACCGGGGTGGTGCTGGCCGCGGCCGGCTCGACCGACCCCGAGGCGCTGGCCGGGATCGCCCGGCTGGCCCGCCACTGGCGCCGCACGGGCCGCTGGTGCGCGGTCCGCCCCGCGTTCGCCTCCGCCTCCTCCCCGACCACCGCGGAGGCGGTGCGCGCGCTGCGCGCCGACGGCATCGACCGGGTGGCGGTCGCGCCGTATGTCATCGCGCCCGGGCGGCTGCCCGACCGCATCCTGTCCGGCGCCCGGGAGGCCGGCGCGGACCTGGTCGCCGCCGTCCTCGGCCCCTCCCCCGAACTGGCCCGCCTGATGCTCCTGCGCTACCGCGCCGCGCTCGCGGCCGACTCCCGCACCCGCCTCGCGGGCTGACCCCGCCGCGGCGCACAGCCCTTGGCGCCCGCTGCCCGCGCCCGCCGCGTGCCGGGCGGGACGCCCGCCACGCGGCGTCGGCCCGACGCCGGGCACGGCAGCCGAGCCGTCCCGTGGCGGCATCCCCGAGCCCCCGGGGCAAACAGGGGCGGACGCGTGAACGCGGGTCCGTGGGAATGCGGAAGAACGCCGGAGGGCGGTGCCCGGGGGCACCGTCGCCAGGAGAAGCGACGGGGACGGACGTGCGCTGGATCGCCTTCTGCGACGAGGGGTACGCCTCCTCGCTGGCCGCCGCCTCGCTGCGGGCGGTCGGCCTGTCCCGGGCCACCGACCTGGCCGGCGGCTTCCAGGCGTGGCGGCGGGCCGGCCTGCCGGTCACCCCGCCGCCCGCGGGCCGGCCCCGGGGCCTGTCCTAGTCGGTCTCGGGGACGCGGGGGTCCGCGCCGCCGAGGATCGCGGCCTCGGTCTCCGGAGGCAGGCCCACCGGGGACCGGGCCGGGTGGGCGGCGGGGCGGGCACCCTCGGCCCGCATCCAGGCCCAGGTGTCGGCGACGGTCGCGGCGACCGGGCGGCAGCGCAGCCCGGCGGCCAGGGCCCTGGAGACGTCCGAGCGGTGCAGGGCGTCGTGGAGCGGCCCCGGCGGGGTCCACACCGGCAACTCGGTCCAGCCCTGCACCCCGGCGGCGGCGATCACCTCCGGTTCGGTCCAGCGCAGTTCGGCCTCGGCGCCGGTGACCTCGGCGCAGGCGTCGAGCAGTTCGCCCATGGTGGCGTGGCCGGAGGGGCTGACGAGGTCGTAGGGGCCGGCCAGGCCGCGGGCGGCGGCGTCCAGCGTCCAGCGGGCCAGGTCGCGGGCGTCCACGTACTGCAACGGCAGCTCCCGGGGCCCCGGGGCCAGGACCGGGCCGCCGCGGGCGAGGCGGGTCAGCCACCAGGGCAGGCGGCCGACGTCCTCGTGCGGGCCCAGGATCAGGCCCGCGCGGACCAGGAGGGTGCGGTCCTCGCCGAAGGCGCCGAGCGCGGCCAGCTCCCCGCCGCGCTTGTCCTCGGCGTAGGCCCTGGCGGGCGCGTCGGGCGAGCCCCCGACCAGGGGGCCGTCCTCGGCCTGTCCGGCGGGAGGCGGCCAGGCGTAGACGGAGCGGCTGGAGACGTAGGTGAAGTGGCGCGCGCGGCCGGCCAGCAGGCGGGCGGCGTCGCGCACGGCGGTGGGCGCCTCGCTCCAGGTGTCCACGACCAGGTCCCACCGCCCGCTCTCCAGGGCCGCGAGGCCGCCTCGGGAGGCGGCGGTGCGGTCCCCGCGCAGGGCGTTCACCCCGGGCGGCGCGGAGGCGCTGCCGCGGTTGAGGACGGTGACCCGCCAGCCGCGGGCGGCGCCTTCCTCGGCCACGGCCCGGCCGACGAAGCCGGTGCCGCCCAGGACCAGGAGGGAGGGGAGGTGCTGTTCGCCGTTCATGCGCCCACCCTGCCGCGCGCGGGGCCGGGGAGGGAAGCGGACCTGCCGACAGCAGAAAGCCCCCCGCGCAGCGGGGAGGGGCGCCGGGAGTCAGTCGAGCAGCGCGAGCAGGGCGGCGACCGTGCGCCAGTTGCGGACCGTGGTCCGCGTGCCGGGGACGGGGGCGGCCAGAACCGCGCCCAGGCGGCTGCGACCCATGCCCTCGGGGAACCACGCGAAGATCTCGCGTTCGCCCAGCCGGAATTCCTCGGGCGCCCACGCGGCCGGGTCCTCACCGGCCAGGCGGTGCGAGGCCGCGGGGCGGTCGAGGAAGAGGACGGCGAGCCGGGCCGGGTCCAGCTCGGCGGCGGGGAAGGGGCAGCGCGCGGCGGCGGCGCGCAGCTCCACGCCGGTGAGGACCAGGCAGGGGACGGCGAAGCCGAAGCGCTCCTCGATCGCCGCCTCCACCGCGGCGGCCAGCTCGCCCGGGTCCTGCGCGGGGGCGGTGAAGACGGCGTTGCCGCTCTGGAGATGGGTGCGCACGTCCGCGTGCCCGAGCCCGGTGAGCAACGCCCGCAGCTCGGCCATCGGGACCCTCTTGTGGCCGCCGACGTTGATCCCGCGCAGCAGGAGGACGTACCTCAGGACACCGGGCGGGACTGCTCCCACACCCACTCGAACTCCTCCCGGTAGGTCTCGAACAGGCTCAGCTCCCCCGCCGGCAGCTCGGGGCCGCCGGGCACGATGTCCCGCCCGGCGCGGCGCAGCACGAGGGCGGGCGTCTCCATGCCGCGGCTGCGCCGCAGGTAGGACTGGACGACGGCCACGCCGTCCGGGCCGTCGGCGTCCACGAAGTAGGCGCTGAAGCGCGGGGTGTCGTCGGAGACGTGGATCTCGAACGCCTCGGTGTCCCGCACCCGGCCGCGCACCCGCCGCACGTGCAGGATGTTGGTCTCCACGGAGCGGGCCAGCTCGCCGCGCTTGAGGCCCAGCTCGCGCTCGCGGCGGCGCATGGCCGCGCTCGCGGGGTTGAGGAAGAGAAGCCGCAGCCGGCAGCCGCCCTCGGCCAGCCGGATCAGGCGGCGGCCGGGGAAGTTCTGCACCAGCAGGCCGAGTCCGGTGCCCACGGCATCCAGGCGCCTGGCGCCTGAGAACAGATCCTCGGCGGGGAGCTGGCGTTGCAGCCGCACCCGGTCGGGGTGAACGCCCGCCACGTCCGTGAAGCGGTCGCCGACCAGGTGCTCGACGGCGTCGGCGGGGAGGCGCCCGGCCGCGGCGGGGGCGCCGGAGTCGAGCATCCGCAGCAGCCGGCGGCAGCCGCGTTCCGCCTGCTCGGAGACGGCCCTGCTCAGGCCGCGGTTGCGGCTGACGGCGCTGCGGGCGACCTCCAGCTCGTCCAGGGTCAGCTCCAGCTCGCGCCGGTTGGCCAAATACGGGGAGAACAGCGGCCAGTGCTGCACCATGAGTTCACGCAGTTGCGGAAGGGTCAGGAAGGCGAGGACGGTGTCATCGGCGGGATCGAGCAGGTGCCCCTTGCGGCGGCTGACCTCGCGGAGCGCCGCGGCCCGCTGCACCCACTCCTGGCCCGTCGGCCCGGCCGCCGCCGTTTCCCACTCCTCGCCGTGCACCGGCTCGTACACCGGGCGCAGCACGGCGGAGACGACGGAGCGCAGCCGCTGCTCGACGAGGTTGAGCCAGACGTACGCCCGCCCGGCGCGCTCCACCCGGGTGCGGACCTCGGCCCAGTCCTCGGGCGTCCAGTCCAGGTCGGCGCCGATCTCCACCGGGCGCGGCACCGGGACCGCCGTCCCCGGGGGCGCCTGGGCGGTGTCGTTGCCGTTGCCCGAAGCCCCCGAGGGCAGTTCCAGCCCCGAAGAGCTCACCACCTGCACCGCCTTCCGCAGCCCCACCGATGGATCAAGGAAGCCTACTGCGGCTCCGCGCCCCCGTGCAGCACGGACCGGGACCGGATTCCGGTCCCGCGCCGGCTTCGCGCGGCGCCGCCCAGGCAGAGGGAAGCCATGACCCCAGCGCGCCGCCCCCCCACGTCAACCTACCGGGTGCAGCTCCAGCCCGACTTCCCCTTCGCAGCGGCGGCCGGGCTCGCCCCGTACGCGGCGGCGCTGGGCGTCACACACCTGCACCTCTCGCCGGTGCTGGAGGCGGTGCCGGGCTCGCTGCACGGCTACGACGTGACCGACCACGGCCGGGTGCGCGCCGAACTGGGCGGCGAGGAGGGCCTGCGGGAGCTGTCCGCGGCGGCGCGCGAGCACGGCCTGGGCCTGGTGCTGGACATCGTGCCCAACCACATGGCCGTGCCCGAGCGCCTGGAGCTCAACGCCCCGCTGTGGGAGGTGCTGCGGGACGGGCCCGGGGCCGCGCGGGCGTGCTACTTCGACATCGACTGGGACGCGGGCGGCGGGCGGGTGCTGCTGCCGGTGCTGGGCGGGCCGCTGGGCGCGGAGCTGGAGCGGTTCACGGTGGACGGGTCCGTGCTGCGCTACGGCACGCGGACGTTCCCGCTGCGGCCGGGCACCGAGGACCTGCCGCTGCCCGAGCTGCTGGACGCCCAGCACTACCGTCCGGCCTGGTGGCGCCTGGGCCGCACGGAGCTGAACTACCGCCGTTTCTTCGCCGTTTCGGAGCTGATCGGGCTGCGCGTGGAGGACCCGGAGGTCTTCGAGGCCACGCACGCGACCGTGCTGCGCCTGCTCGCGGAGGGCGTGGTCGACGGGCTGCGGGTGGACCACCCGGACGGGCTGGCCGACCCCTCGGGTTACGTCCGGAGGCTGGCCGATCGCGCGGACCGGGCGCGGGGCGGGGAGCGGACGTGGATCGCCGTGGAGAAGATCCTGGGGCCGGGCGAGCGGCTCCCGGCCTCCTGGCCGGTGGCGGGCACCACCGGGTACGACGCGCTGCGGCACGTGGACGCGGTGCTCACCGACCCCGAGGGCGCGGCCGGACTCACCGAGCACTACCGGGCGTTCACCGGCGCCCCGCCCGCGCTGGGCGGGGAGTGGACGGCGACGGTGCGGCGCGCTGCGTACCGGATGATCACGCACGAGCTGGCGGCCGAGGGCGAACGCCTGGCGCGGATCGCCGCGCGCGTGTGCGCGGACGTTCCCGAGCTGCGGCTGCGCGACCACGCGCCCTCCGCGCTGCGCACGGCGCTCGTGGAGCTGCTGGTGCGGCTGCCGGTGTACCGGCCGTACGTCACGGCCGACGCGCCGCCCTCGCCGGTGGACGAGGCGCTGCTGGTGACGGCGGCGGACGGGGCGCGGGACGCCTTTCCGGTGCGGGAGGAGGCGGCGGCGGTGGACACGGTGCGGGAGCTGGCGCTGGGCCGCTTCGGGGAGGGCCCGGGGCTGAGCGACTTCCGGGTGCGGTTCGGGCAGGTGTCCTCCGCGCTGCGCGCCAAGGCCATGGAGGACACGGCCTGTTACCGGTACGCGCCGCTGCTGTCGGCGGCCGAGGTGGGCGGGGACCCGGGGCGCCCGGCGCTGCCGCCGGCGGACTTCCACGCGTTCTGCGCGCGGATTCAGCGGGACTGGCCGCTGACGGGGACGGTGCTGGCCACGCACGACACCAAGCGCAGCGGGGACGTGCGCGCGGCGGTCGTGGCGCTGGCCGAACACCCGGTGGGCTGGGCGGAGTCGGTGTCCCGGCTGACGGAGGAGACGGCGGCGGCCGGGGTGCGGGCCCCGGATCCGCACGTGGCGTGGATCGCGTGGCAGACGGCGTTCGCCTTCGACTTCCCCGAGCGGGAGCGGCTGGTGGCGGCGCTGCTGAAGACCGCGCGCGAGACGGCCCTGCACACGACGTGGACCGAGCCGGACGAGGCGTACGAGGCGGCGCTGGAACGCTTCGTGCTGGGCGGGCCGTGCGGCCCCGCGTTCTACCGGCTGGCCGAGTTCGCCCGCGAACTGGGGCCGCAGATCCGGGCGAACGTCCTGGGCTCGGCGCTGCTGCACCTGACGATGCCGGGGGTCCCGGACGTCTACCGGGGCAGCGAGCGGCACTACCTGGCGCTGGTGGACCCGGACAACCGGCGGCTGCCCCGGCTGCCGGTGGCCCAGCTCGCGGCGCTGGACCGGGAGCCGGCCACGGGCTACGACCTGGCCACGGAGAAGCTGCGGCTGACGGCGGCGGCGCTGCGGCTGCGGCGGGAGCGGCCGGCGTGGTTCGGCCCCGAAGGGGCGTACGAGCCGCTGGCGGCGGCGGGCCCGGCGGCGGAGCACTGCCTGGCGTTCGCCCGGGGCGGGGGAGCGGTGACGGTGGTCTCGCGGCTGACCCGGCGGCTGGAGGGGGCGGGCGGCTGGGACGCGACGGAGCTGCCGCTGCCGCCGGGCACGTGGGAGTCGGCGCTGACGGGGCAGGGCTTCGCCGGGCGGGCCCGGCTGGCGGAGCTGCTGGCGGCCTCGCCGGTGGCGTTGCTCGTGCGGGGCTGAGGCCGGGGGGCGAGGCGGGCGCGGGTCCTGGGGCTCAGCGGGGCAGTTCGCGGGCCGCGAGGCGGAAGGACATCGCGCCGAAGCGGACCTGGTCCCCCGGTCCGACGGGCACGGCGTCCGCGACGCGGCGGGCGTTGACCCAGGTGCCGTTCGAGGAGCCGAGGTCGCGCAGCAGCCAGCCGGTGCCCGTGCCGCGCAACTGCGCGTGGTGGCGCGAGACGCTGGGGTGGCTCAGCCGCAGGGCGCTGCCCGGGGCGCGGCCGATGGTCAGGGGCGCGGGGCCCGGCGCGGGGAGCACCAGCTGCGGGAGCCGCCCGGCCTGGAGGGCCAGCCGCAGGCGCCGGGGCAGGGCAACGGCCCGCGTCAGCCCGTCGATCAGGCGGCCAGGCGGGCGCGAGGGCGGGGTGCGGGCGGGCAGGTCGGCCAGCAGCGCGTGCAACTGCTCGGGGAAGCGGGCGGCGAGGACCAGCTCCATCCGGCGCAGGAAGGTGTCGTGCGAGACCCGGCCGTCCACCGCGCTCTCGCGCAGCACCATCAGAGCTGATTCGCGGTCCGCGTCCGATATGCGGGGCGGGTGCGCGCCGGAGTCGACCGAGGCCATGCGCGCATTGTCCGCGAGCCGCCGCGCGCCTGTCCAGCGGCGGAGGGGGCGGGCGGGGAGCCGGCGGGAAATCCGCTGGACGGCCCTGGGGCCCGTGGCTAAGGTCGCGGTCACGCTCACGAGTTGAGGGAGGGAGGCGAGGCACGTGGACAGCAACGCCCAGCACGGCACGGCCCAGCACAGCACCGGCGCCTCGCGCCGCCGCCGTCCCTCCGCGGTCCCCCGGCCGCCGCGTCCCTGACGCACCGGGCGTTCCCCCGAGGGGCGGCCCCGCTTCCGCGGCGCCCACGACGGCTCTCGCAGCCGGCCCACCACCACCCTTCGGGAAAGGACCCCATGACCGGCGATCTGGTCATCCGCGCGCTGCGCCAGGACGAGGCGCGCGCCCTGTTCACCTCGCTCCCCGACCCCGGCCTGCTCGGCCGGGCCCTCCTCGACCCGCCGCGCGACGCCTACCTGACGGTGGCGGAGGGCGGCGAGTACCGCCCCGAGTGGACCTGGGTCGCGCTGCGCGGCCCGCGCGTCGTGGCCCGCGCCGCCTTCTGGGGCGGGCCGGGTGACGCCGAGCCCGTGGCGCTCGACTGGTTCGACTTCACCGAGCCCGCGGCGGGCCGGGAGCTGCTGCGGCGCTCCCCGCTGCGCGCCGAGTACGTGATGATCCTGCCGCCCGCCTGGCGCGAGCGCCCCGCGGTGCGCGCCGCCGCCAGCGCCCGCGCCGAGGCCGCCGCGGACGCCGGCTACCGCCCGCTGGTGGAGCGCTACCAGTACCGCTGGACGCCCGCGGCGGGGTTGCCGGAACGCCCCGGGCGGCTGGAGTTCCGGCCCGAGCCCGACGACGCGGCGATCCTGGACCTGCTGTGCCGGGTGCACGCCTCCACGCTGGACGCGCACGCCCGGCGGGCGGCGGCCGGGGGCGGGGCGCGGCGCGCGGCGGAGGAGGAGCTGGCGTTCTTCCGCTGGTGCCCCTCGCCGCGCGAGTGGTGGCGCGTGGCGCACACGCCCGACGGCCGCCCGGCCGGCCTCGTGATCCCGGCGCGGAACCGGGCCGCGCCGATCGTCGCCTTCGCCGGGGTGCTGCCCGAGGCTCGGGGGCGCGGCTACGGCTACGACCTGCTGGCCGAGTGCACGCACCTGCTGGCCGCGGAGGGGGCGGAGCGGATCGTGGCCTCGACGGACATGGGCAACGTCCCGATGGCGCGGGCGTTCGAGAGGGCGGGCTACCCGGTGGTCGAGCACCGCTTCTGCATGAGCCCGCCCTGACCGGCGGCCCCGGGGCCCGCTCCGTGACCGACCTGCCGAAGTCGTACGCGATCGCCGCCGTCGGCGCGCGGAGGGCGAGGGGGTGGCGGCACCATGGTGACCATGTCCGACGAGGCAGACCAGGTCAACGCGGTCAACGAGGTATTCGAGGTGTGGGCGCCCCGCGCGGAGCGCGTCACGCTCCGGCTGGAGGGCGCGTCCCTGCCCATGCGCCGGGAGGCCGGCGGCTGGTGGCGGGTCCAGGCCCCGGCGGGGCCGGGGGCGCGCTACGGGTTCGCGGTGAACGACGGCCCCGTGCTGCCCGACCCGCGCGGGCGGCGGCTGCCGGACGGGCCCGAGGGGCTGAGCGCGCTCGCCCGGCCCGGGGCGTTCCCCTGGCGGCACCCCTGGCCCGGGCGCGGGCTGCCCGGCGCGGTCCTCTACGAGACGCACGTGGGGACGTTCACCCGCGAGGGCACCTTCGACGCGGCGGCCGGGCGCCTGGGGCACCTCGCGGCCCTGGGCGTCACCCACGTGCAGCTGATGCCGGTCTCCCCCTTCCCCGGGCGGCACGGCTGGGGCTACGACGGGGTGGCGCCCTGGGCGGTGCACGAGCCCTACGGCGGGCCCGAGGGCCTGGCCGGCTTCGTGGACGCGGCGCACGGCCACGGCCTGGGCGTGGTGCTGGACGTGGTCCACAACCACCTGGGGCCCTCGGGGAACCGGCTGCCGGAGTTCGGCCCGTACTTCACCGAGCGCCACCACACCCCCTGGGGCGCGGCGGTCAACCTCGACGGCCACGACTCCGACGAGGTGCGCTCCTACTTCGTCGGAAGCGCCCTGGCGTTCCTGGAGGAGTTCCGGCTGGACGGGCTGCGCCTGGACGCGGTGCACGAGCTGGCCGACGACCGGGCCGAGCACCTGCTGGCCGAGCTGTCGGCGGCGGTGGACGGCCTGGCGGAGCGGCTGGGCCGCCCGCTGTTCCTGATCGCCGAGTCCGACCGCAACGACCCGCGCACCACCGCCCCGCGCGCGCTCAACGGCCTGGGCCTGCACGCCCAGTGGAACGACGACTTCCACCACGCCCTGCACGCGGCGCTGACCGGCGAGTCCCAGGCGTACTACGCGGACTTCGCGCGCGCCCCTCTGGGGGCCGTGGCCCGGACGGTGACCGGCGGCTTCTTCCACGACGGCACGTACTCGGGCTTCCGCGGGCGGCGGCACGGCCGGGCGCTGGACCGGGCGGCGACCCCCGCGCGGCGGCTGGTCGGCTACGCCCAGACGCACGACCAGATCGGCAACCGCGCCCTCGGGGACCGGATGGCCGCCCTGGCCGGGCCGCGGCGGGCGATGCTGGGGGCGGCGCTGGTGCTGTGCGGGCCGTTCACGCCGATGCTCTTCATGGGCGAGGAGTGGGGGGCGAAGACGCCCTGGCAGTACTTCACCGACCACCAGGACCCGGGGCTCGCGGCGGCCGTGCGGGACGGCAGGCGCTGGGAGTTCGGGGCCCACGGGTGGTCGGCCGAGGACGTTCCCGACCCGCAGGACCCCCAGACGCGGGACCGCTCCTGCCTGGAGTGGCCCGACGAGGCGGCCAAGGACTCGGACGAGGCGCGCGTGCTGGACTGGCACCGCCGCCTGATCGCCATCAGGGCCGCGCACCTCCCCGAGGACCTGCGGCTCTCCGAGGTCCGCGCCGACCACGACGAGGCCGCGGGCTGGCTGGTGGTGCACAGCGGCCCGGTGACGGTGGCGGCGAACTTCTCCCGCACCGCCCCGGCGGACGTCCCCCTCGGGGAGGGCCGCTTCTCCCCCCTGGCCGCCACCGACGACGCCCTTCACCCCGCCGACGGCCCCCTGCACCTTTCCCCGGAGACGGCCAGGGTCCTGCTGCGCTCGGACTGGGTCCGGGAGGAGGCGGCCCGGAGCCTGTAGCCCGGGACGCGCCCTAGCCCTCCACCGCCAGGCGCACGCCCAGGGCGATGAGGACGCCGCCGGAGACGCGCTCCAGGCGGCGGCGGGCGCCGGGGCGGGCGAAGAGGGACTTCAGGCGGGCGACGCCCCAGACGTAGGTGGCGTAGTAGCCGACCTCGAAGACGGCCCAGATCGCGGCCAGCGCCAGCATCGCCGGCAGGTGCGGGGCGCCCGCGGGGACGAACTGCGGAAGGAAGGCCATGGCGAAGAGGCCGGCCTTGGGGTTGGCGAGGTTGAGCAGCAGGCCGGAGCGGTAGCTGCGCCAGGCGGGCTCGGGCGCGGGCCCGGCGGACCCGGCCGGCCCGGGCCCCTCGGCGAGAGGCAGGTCGCCGGCGCGGCGGGCCGCGCGCAGCGCCTGGATCCCGAAGCCGACGAGCACGACCGCGCCGACGAGGCGCATCACGTCGTAGGCGGCCTCCGAGGCGTCCAGCAGGGCGGTCAGGCCCAGGGCGGCGAAGACGCCCCACACGAAGACGCCGGTCTCGTTGCCCAGCACCGTGAACATGCCGGAGCGGCGGCTGCGCAGGGAGTTGCGGATGATGAGGACCGAGCTGGGCCCCGGTGACACGGCGACCAGCAGGCAGGCGCCCAGGAAAGCCGGAAGAGTGCTCCACATCCCGCCCATCCTGCTGGGGCCGGGCGGGGCGTGCCACGGCTTTTCCGCGGGGCCGTGGGCGGGGCCCCCGCGCCTCAGCCCTTCCGAGGCCGGGCCCGCACGTGCATGCGTTCGCCCTGGCGCCCGAAGAGGCTGAGCACCTCCACGGGGTGCTCGTCCGCGCTGGCGAACCAGTGCGGCAGCCGCGTGTCGAACTCCGCCGCCTCCCCCGCCCGCAGAACCAGGTCGTGCTCGGCCAGGATCAGCCGCAGCCGCCCCGAGAGCACGTACAGCCACTCGTAGCCCTCGTGCACGCGCGGCTCCGGCGGCTCGGGGCGCGGCGGGATGACCATCTTGAACGCCTGGATCGGCCCGGCCGCCCGCGTGAGGGGCAGCACGGTCATGCCGTGGATCTCCCGGGGCGCGATCCGCACCCGCGGGTCCCCCGCCTCCGGCGCGCCGACCAGCTCGTCCAGCGGCACCTGGTGCGCCTGGGCGATGGGCAGCAGCAGGTCGAGGGCGGGCCTGCGCCGCCCGGACTCCAGCCGGGAGAGCGTGCTCTTGGAGATGCCGGTGGCCTCCGCGAGCCCGGCCAGGGTGACGCCCCGCTCGACGCGCAGCCGCCGCAGGCGGGGGCCGACCTGCCGCAGCACTTCGGGGATGCCGGCCGCGCCGGCGGGCTCCTCTTCCATGCCGGCCATGCCATCACGGCTTCCCGGGAATGGCAACAGGAGTTGCTTGAACGGCCCGGGCCGCCGCAGTCTCGGCCCCGGAGGTGGTCGCGATGAACGCGCAGACGAACGCACAGGCGAACGCTCGGGTGGCCGTACGAGGGGACGAGGAGTCCTACGACGTCCTGGTGGTGGGCGGCGGGGCCGCAGGGCTGAGCGCCGCGCTCAGCCTGGCCCGGGCCCGGCGCCGGGTGGCGGTGGTGGACGACGGCTCCCCGCGCAACGCCCCGGCCGAGGGCGTGCACGGCTTCCTGTCCCGGGACGGCATGCCGCCGCGGCACCTGCTCGCCGCGGGCAGGGCGGAGGTCACCGGGTACGGCGGCGAGCTGATCAACGACCGGGTGACCGCCGTCGAGCCGGGCTTCGCGGCGCGCCTGGCGAGCGGGCGGACCCTGCGCGCCCGGCGCCTGCTGGTGGCCACCGGGCTGCGGGACGAGCTGCCGGAGGTGCCGGGCCTGCGCGAGCGGTTCGGCCGGGACGTCCTGCACTGCCCCTACTGCCACGGCCACGAGGTCGCGGGGCGGGCGCTGGGGGTGCTGGGCACCCAGCCGCTCTCGGCGCACCAGGCGCTGCTGATCTCCCAGTGGTCGCCCGACGTGACCTACTTCCCCGGCGGTCCTGGCGGCTCCGCGCCGACCGAGGAGGAGCGGGCCCGGCTGGCGGCCCGCGGCGTGCGGATCGCGGAGGGCGAGGTCACCGGCCTGGCCCTCGGGGAGGACGGGCGGCTGCGCGGCGTGCGCCTGGCGGGCGACCGGCTGGTGCCGCGCGAGGCGCTGTTCGTGGCGCCGCGCTTCGTGCCGAACGACGCGCTGCTGGTGGCGCTCGGCTGCGAGCGGAACGCCGAGGGCTGGGCCGTCGCCGACCCCTCCGGCCGCACCACCGCCCCGGGCGTCTGGGTGGCCGGGAACACCGCAGACGCCCGCGCCCAGGTCGTCACCGCGGCCTCCCAGGGCGTCGCCGCCGCCGCGGCCCTCAACCAGGACCTCCTGGAGGAGGACGTCACGGCCGCCCTGACGGCCCCGGCCCGATGAGGGGGTGGCGCGCGGCGGCGCCCGCCGCGCGCCACCCGGCGCCGTTACTCCGCCGGGTCCAGGCGGACGGCGATGGAGTTGATGCAGTAGCGCAGGTCCGTGGGGGTGCCGTAGCCCTCGCCCTCGAAGACGTGGCCCAGGTGGGAGCCGCAGGTCGCGCAGCGGACTTCCGTGCGGGGGCGCCCCGGGAGTGAGTGGTCGGGGCGGGTCTCCACGGCCTTCGTGTCGGCCGGGTCGTAGAAGGAGGGCCACCCGCAGTGGGAGTCGAACTTCGTCTCCGAGCGGAACAGCTCGGCCCCGCACGCCCGGCAGTGGTAGACGCCCACGGTCTTGGTGTCGGTGTACTCGCCGGTGAACGCCCGCTCGGTGCCGGCCTGGCGCAGCACCCGGAACTCCTCCTCCGTCAGCTCCCGGCGCCACTCGTCGTCGGACTTGTCGACCTGGTAACCCATGCTGCTGCCTCCTCGGGAACGGCTCGGAACTTCTCGGTGCGTTGCGGACCAGTTGCGGAAAGGGCGCCTCACCCGCCCAGGCGGGCGAGGATCGCCGGGCCGAGGTCGGTGACGTCGCCCGCGCCCATCGTGAGAACGACGTCCCCGGGCCGGGCGATTCCCGCGACCATCCCGGGCACGGCCTCCTTGCCGTGCCCGGCGTGCACCTCGGCGCCCTGTGCGCGGGCGGCGTCGGTGATCAGCTCGCTGGTGACGCCGGGGATCGGGTCCTCGCGGGCCGGGTAGATGTCCAGGACGACGCAGGCGTCGGCCAGGGCCAGGGCCCGGCCCATCTCGGCGCCCAGCTCCCGGGTGCGGCTGTAGAGGTGCGGCTGGAAGACGACCAGCAGCCGCCCGTCCGGCGTTCCGCCCCGGATCGCCTCCAGGTCGGCGGCCATCTCGGTGGGGTGGTGGGCGTAGGAGTCGATGACCCGGACGCCGCCCGCCTCGCCCTTGAGCTGGAGGCGCCGGCGCGCGCCGGTGTACCCGGCCAGGGCCGGCGCCAGGCCCTCGGCCGGGACCCCGGCGGCGATCCCCGCGGCGAGGGCGGCGACGGCGTTGTGCGCGTAGTGCCGCCCGGGCACCGAGACGGTGAACGTCAGCTCCCGCGGCGCCGCGCCGGGGGCCGCGGGACCGTGCGCGACGGTGACCTCGCTGGTCAGCCCCCGGGGCCGGACGGCCAGGACCCGCACGTCCGCCTCGGCCGCCTCCCCGTAGGTGACGACCCGGAGGCCCGAACGCCCGGCCAGGCGCGCGGTCAGCTTCCGCGCGCCCTCCTGGTCGGCGTTGATCACCAGCGTTCCGCCGGGCACGACCCGCTCCACGAAGGTCTCGAAGGAGTCGTAGATCTCGTCCATCGAGGCGTAGTTGGCGTGGTGGTCCAGCTCGACGTTCAGGACGATGGCCACCTCGGGGGCGTACCGGTGGAAGCTGCGGTCGCTTTCGTCGGCCTCCGCCACGAACAGGTCCCCGGAGCCGGCCTCGGCGTTCGAGCCCGGCGCGTCGAGGTCGCCGCCGATGGCGTAGGCGGGCGCGAGGCCCAGGCCGGTGAGGGCGACGGCCAGCATGGAGGTGGTCGTGGTCTTGCCGTGGGTGCCGGCCACCGCGATGGCCCGCTGCCCCTCCATCAGGGCGGCCAGGGCCTCGGAGCGGTGCACGGCGGGCAGGCCGCGCCGGGCGGCCTCGGCGAGCTCGGGGTTGTCCTCGCGGATGGCGCTGGAGACGACGACGCAGGTGGCGTCGGGGGCCAGGTGCCCGGCGTCGTGGCCGACGTGCACGGTGGCGCCCAGGGTGCGAAGCGCGGAGGCGGTCGGGGAGTCCTTGGCGTCGCTTCCGGCGACGCGGGCGCCGCGCTGGGCGAGGATCTTGGCGACGCCCGACATGCCCGCGCCGCCGATGCCGATGAAGTGCGGCCGTTCCAGGGGGGCGGGGACGGCGGTCGGGCGCGCGGGTGTCATGCGTCGTGTCTCCCGGGTCGTGGCTGGGTGCCGGCTAGTGCCGCAGAGTTTTTAGTGTCGCACCCGGCCCCGGCCCGGGTGGTCCGCTCACTCGGCGTGGGCGAACAGCTTGAGCACGGGAACGCCCACCTTGTGCCGGGCGCGCGAGGCCCAGTCCCGGTGGAACAGCTCCTCGACGTAGTGCGGGGCGGTCAGCACCACGACCTCGTCCGCGCCGGTCTGTTCCACCACCGAGGTGAGCAGTTCCAGCGGGTGGTCGTCGACCAGGCGGCCCACGGCCTCGGCGCCGGCCGCGCGCAGCGCGGCCAGGGATCTGTCGAGGGCGCGCTGGGCGGGGGCGTGGGCCTCCGCGCCGGCCGGCCGCTCGCGTTCGCGGACCGCTTCCCCGAACTCGCCGAGGGCCACGTCGTCCACGGCCCGCAGCAGCCGGTCCTGGTCGCCGCGGGGCTGCATCAGCACCACGAAGGACTGGCTCTCCTCGCCGTGCAGGGTGGTGACGAGTTCGACGTCGGTGGGCGCCATGGGCTTTTCGATCATGAGGACCGTGGTGATCATGAGGAGCGCCCTTCGTCGGGCCGGGTCCCGCGCTGCCCCGGCGGCAGAAACCATCCTTCCGCGTGGGCGCACGGGACGTTGCGCTTTTTCAGTCTGCCCACATCAGGATAAGCGGAACGTCTCATTCCGCAGCGTGCGAAGCCTGGGGGGCGCGCTGGTAGCGGCAGAAGAGGAAGCCGGACTCCTCCAGCAGCCCCGCCAGCCGGAACTCCTGGGGCACCTCGGTCTTCGGGCCGCTCATCACCCGGGGCGCGGTGCCCACCGCCACCCGCGGCGAGATGGCCAGGCACAGCTCGTCGAGCACTCCGGCCCCGGTCAGGCCGCCCAGCAGCCGGGGGCCGCCCTCGGTGAGCAGCCGGGTGTGGCCCAGGGCCGCGAGCGCGGGCTTGATCCGGGCGGGGTCCACGTGCGCCTCGGGCCCGGCGAAGACGATCCGGGCCCCGGCGGCCTCGGCCGCGCGCAGGCCGCTGCGCGGGGCCTTCTCGCCGGTGAGGATCAGGGTGGGCTCGGCGGCCTCGGCGAACAGCGGCAGCGAGTAGTCCAGGCGCAGCCCCGCGCTGACCACGGCGATGGGCGGCACCGGCCGCTGCCCGGCGGCCTCCCGCCGCTCCGCGAACTCCTCGCGCCGCCGGGCGGGCCGGTACCCCTCCTCCCGCACCGTCTCGGCGCCGACGATCACCACGTCGGCCAGGGCGCGCAGCACCCCGAAGATCCGCATGTCGGCCGGTCCTGAGAGCGGGCGGGAGCGGCCGCCGTGGTGGGCGGCGCCGTCGGCGGAGGAGACCATGTTGGCGCGCAGCCAGCCGGGGGCCGCGGCGGGGTAGGCGTAGGCGTCGGCCAGTTCGGTCAGGTCCCAGGCGCGGTCCTCCGCGGACCCCTCGGCGGGGGGGAACAGGCGTCGCATGGGGCGCAGTGTGGCACAGGGAGGCGTCCACGGCGCGGCCGGGCGCGCCCCCCGGGCCGCGTACAGTGGAAGACTGTGTCCACGACCAGTGCCCACGATCCCGGCGGCGCCCCGATAGCCGGCGCCCCCACGGCCCTGACCGCCCGCGAGCCCCACGTCCCGGCCGAGCGGCTGGTCGCCGAGCTGGTCCCGCCGCCGCGGTTCGGCGGTGTCCGCTTCGACACCTATATCCCCGACCCCGGGCAGCCGAGCCAGGCCGCGGCCGTGAAGGGCCTGGCCGAGTTCGCCTCCGGCCTCGGGGACGCGGCCGGAGCGGGAAACGCCCGGCGCGGGCTGTGGCCGCGCCGCTCCCGCCGGCCCCAGCCGCCCGAGCCGCGCGGGGTGTACCTGGACGGCGGGTTCGGCGTCGGCAAGACGCACCTGCTGGCCTCGCTGTGGCACGCCGCGCCCGCTCCGGCGGAGCTGAAGGCGTTCGGCACCTTCGTGGAGCTGACGAACCTGGTGGGCGCGCTGGGCTTCCAGCAGACCGTCCGGACGCTGGCGGGCCACCGGCTGCTGTGCATCGACGAGTTCGAGCTGGACGACCCGGGCGACACGGTCCTGGTCTCCTCGCTGCTGGGACGCCTGGTGACCGAGGGCGTGGCGCTGGCCGCCACCTCCAACACGCTGCCCGGGCGGCTGGGCGAGGGCCGCTTCGCCGCCGCGGACTTCCTGCGCGAGATCCAGGGCCTGGCCGCGCACTTCCGCACCCTGCGCGTGGACGGCGAGGACTACCGCCACCGGGGCCTGCCCGAGCCCCCCGCGCCGCGCACCGACGAGGAGGTCACGCGGGCGGCCCGCTCCCGGCCCGGCGCCTCGCTGGACGACTTCACCGCCCTCCTGGACCACCTGGCCCGCATACACCCCAGCCGCTACGGGGCGCTGTGCGACGGGGTCACGGCCGTCTGCCTCACCGGCGTGACCCCGGTCCCCGACCAGACGACGGCGCTGCGCCTGGTGGTGCTGGCCGACCGCCTCTACGACCGCGAGATCCCGGTCGTCGCCTCCGGCGTCCCCTTCGACCGCCTCTTCTCCCCCGAGATGCTGGCGGGCGGCTACCGCAAGAAGTACTTCCGCGCCGTCTCCCGCCTCACGGCCCTCACCCGCGACGCCCTCCCCGGAGCCTGAGCCGCCGAAACCTCAGATGCAGCTCTGAACCGGCCCGGAGGGTGGTTGCGGCGTGTCCGGGGCGGACACAACGCCTTCACGTGGCGGGCGTCGCGCCCCTACCGTCGGATCAGCACACCGGGGGAGGTCACATGGTCGCGTTGGGGACGGGGATCGGCTGGAGGCCCGAGATCGCCGAGGCCGTCGAGGAGTTGGAGGGCGTCGACTGGGTCGAGGTCGTGGCGGAGAACGTCCGTCCCGACCGCCTCCCGGACGGCCTGGCGCGGCTGCGGGCGCGGGGCACCACGGTCGTTCCGCACGGCGTCTCGCTGGGCCTGGGCGGCGCGGACCGGCCCGCGCCCGGGCGGCTGGCGGCCCTGGCGCACCTGGCCGAGACGCTGGAGGCGCCGCTGGTCACCGAGCACATCGCGTTCGTCCGGGCCGGGGGGCCGCTGACGGGAACGCCCGCGCTGGAGGCCGGCCACCTGCTGCCCGTGCCCCGCACCTGGGACGCGCTGGACGTGCTGTGCGAGAACGTCCGCATCGCGCAGGCGGCGCTGCCCGCGCCCCTGGCGCTGGAGAACATCGCGGCCCTCTTCCGCTGGCCCGGCGAGGAGCTGACCGAGGGCGAGTTCCTCTCCGAGCTGGTGGCCCGCACCGGCGTCGGCCTGCTGATCGACGTCGCCAACCTGCACACCAACCACGTCAACCGCGGCGAGGACCCGGCCGAGGCGCTGGACGCCCTGCCCCTGGAGGCCCTGGCGTACGTGCACGTGGCCGGGGGCGTGGAGCGGGACGGGATCTGGCACGACAGCCACGCCCACCCGGTGCCGCCGGAGGTGCTGGCCGTCCTCGACCGGCTGTGCGCCAGGACGGCGCCGCCCGGCGTCCTCCTCGAGCGCGACGACCACTTCCCCCCGGCGCCCGAGCTGGCCGCCGAACTGGCCGCCATCCGCGGCGTGGTGGAGGGGGTGCGCCATGGCTGACACGGACGCGGCCCGCCGCCGCCTGGCGCTCGCCCAGGCCGCGCTGCTCACCGCGCTGACCGCGGGCGGCCCGGTGCCCGAGGGCTTCGACCGGGCCCGGCTGCGGGTCCAGCGCGAGGCGCTGGCCGCCAAGCGGGCCGGGGTGCTGGCCCGCGTCGCGCCGGAGCTGCGCGCGCTCCTCGGCGACGGCTTCCGCCCGGCCGCGCTGGAGTACGCCGCCCGGCACCCGATGGCCGGCGGCTACCGCCAGGACGCCCTGGCCTTCGCCGTCTTCCTCCTCGACCGCGGGCGCCTGCCCGACCGCGCCGCGCGCCGCCGGGTGGCGGCGTGGCTGCGGGCCCGCGGCGCCCGCCGCCCCGGGCTGCTGCCGGGGCGCCTGCGCACTCCCCGGAGCCCGCGGGGCCCCCGCGCCCCCCGGCTCCCCGCGACCAATCGAAAGGCCGGGTGAGGCCGGTGTCCACCCTGATCGTCCTGCTCGCCGCGTGCGGGCTGCTCGCCGCCGTCGCGCGCCTGCTCGCGCGCCGCTCCCGCGCCCTGCGCGGGTCGCGCGCCCCGGGGGAGATCCCGGCCGGGAGCGCCGTGGAGACCGTCCACGAGGCCGCGTTCCTGGCCGGAGGCCCGGCCAGGGTCGCCGACACGGTGCTGTGCGCCATGGTGGAGAAGGACAGGATCCTCATCGACGACCGGACCGTGCTGGTCGTCACCCCCGTCGCGGACGACGACATGGAGCGCGCCGTGCTGGACCTGTGCGGCACGTGGGAGGCGCGCCTGCCGGACATCCGCGCGGGGCTCGCCGCCTCCGCGCCGGTGCAGGAGGTCGGCGACGCCCTGGCCGCGCGCGGGCTGCTGTGGCGGCCGGAGCACCACGGGCCGTGGCGGTCCGCGGTGCTGCTGACCGTCGTGGCCGCGCCGGCCGCGCTGCTGCTGTCGCTGGCCGTCCTGCTGTTCTCCGGGGCGCCGGCGGCCATGGCGCTGGCCGCCGGGGCGGTGGCCGCGTTCGTCCTCGGGCTCGCCCTGGGCCCGGGCCGCAGCCGCCTGACCGCCCCCGGCCGGGCCGCGCTGGCCGACCTCGAGGCCGACCCGCGCTGGGCCGCCGCCGGGCTGGCCGGCCTCGTGGCCCTGGGCGGCACGGCCGCCCTGACGGATCTGGTGCTGCGCGAGCAGTTCGCCACCGCGGGCGTGGCCGCCGCCTCCGGCAACGCCGCGGCCTCCACCACGTGGGGCGCCGCCTGCGGCGCCCTTCCGGCCGTGGACACGGGGAACGACCGCGGCGGCGGGGGCTGCGGAAGCGGAGGAAGCGGCGGCGACGGGGGAAGCGGCTGCGGCGGCGGGGGCTGCGGGGGCGGCTGCGGCGGGGGCTGAGCCGGCCCGGGGGTGAGCCGGGAGCAGGGCCAGCCGGCCGCGACCGGGCGGGAACCCGCCGCCGTCCGCCCCGGACGAGGGCCGGGCGGCGCCGCGCGGCCGGTGCCGCGCGCCCCGCCGGGCCGAGCGTCCGGACACGCCCGACGCCGGTCCACGCCGCCGGCCGTGCCGGGCGTCAGGCGAGCTGGGCCACCAGCTCGGCGACCGGCTTGCGGCGGCCGGTGTAGAAGGGGACCTCCTCGCGGACGTGCCGCCGGGCCTCGGAGGCCCGCAGGTGCCGCATCAGGTCCACGATCCGGTGCAGCTCGTCGGCCTCGAAGGCCAGGATCCACTCGTAGTCGCCCAGCGAGAACGAGGCGACGGTGTTGGCCCGCACGTCCGGGTACCCGCGGGCCATCTTCCCGTGGTCGGCCAGCATCCGGCGCCGGTCCTCCTCCGGCAGCAGGTACCAGTCGTAGGAGCGGACGAAGGGGTAGACGCTGACGTAGTCCCGGGGCGTCTCGTCGGCGAGGAACGCCGGGATGTGCGACTTGTTGAACTCGGCCGGCCGGTGCAGCGCCATGTTCGACCACACCGGCTCCAGGGCGCGGCCCAGGCGGGTGCGGCGGAAGAGGTTGTACGCCTCCTGGAGCGCGTCGGCGGTCGCCGCGTGCCACCAGATCATCAGGTCGGCGTCGGCCCGCAGGCCCGAGACGTCGTAGGTGCCGCGCACGGTGACGTCCTTGGCGGCGAGCTGCTCGAACAGCTCCGTCACCTCCTCGGCGAACCCGGCCCGGTGCTCCGGCAGGGGCTCGCGCAGCCGGAAGACCGACCAGAGGGTGTAGCGGATCGTGGCGTTCAGCTCGTTGGCCCGCTTGCCCACGGGCCTGTCGTCGGGTGCAGCAGTCATGGGGCTATTCTCGCGCCTCCTCGGCGGGCCCGGCCGGGAGGGTGCGCAGCAGCTCGGATGCCGCCTGCTCGGCGCTCCCCACACACGCGGCGATGCCCACCCCGTCGTACGCCGCCCCGGCGACCCGCAGGCCGGGCAGCCCCGCGAGGAAGCCGCGGACGCGCTCCACCCGGGCGTGGTGGCCGACGTCGTACTGCGGCAGGCCGTGGAGCCAGCGCGTGACGACGGCGTCCACGGGCTTGGCGGACAGGCCCGCCGCCTCGCCCAGGTCCATCAGCGCCGCCCGCACCAGCTCGGCGTCCTCCCACCGCAGCGGCCCCTCGTCGCCCAGCCGCCCCACGGAGGTGCGCAGCACGAACAGGTCCGGGTCGGCCGCCGCCGCCCAGTCCCACTTGCCGCTGGTGAAGGTGGCGGCCTTGATGACGCGGCCGTCCACGGCCGGCACCAGGAAGCCGCTGCCCCGCGGCAGCCGGGCCAGGTCGGCGCGGCGGAACGCGAGGGTGACGATGGCCATCGAGGCGTACTCGACGGCGGCCAGCTCCCCCGCGGCGGCCGGGGCCTCGGCCGCGAGCAGCCGGGCGGCGGCGGGGGCGGGCACCGCGAGGAGGACGCCGTCGGCGGCCAGCGAACGGCCGTCGCCGAGCGCCGCGGCCCAGCCCCGGCCGGTGCGGCGCAGGCCCGTGACGGCGACGCCGGTCTCCAGCGCGGCCCCACGGGCCGTCAGGTCCGCGACCACGGCCGCGGCCAGCGTTCCCACGCCGCCCTCAAGACCGGCGAACACCGGCTCGCCCGGGGCGCGGCCCGCGGACTCCCGCTGCACGGCGCGGACGGCGGCCAGCAGCGTGTCGTGGGCGCGGGCGGCCTCCCAGAGCCGGGGCACGGCGGAGCGCAGCGAGATGCGGTAGGCGTCGCCCGCGTACACGCCGCCGAGCAGCGGCTCCACGAGCCGGTCGACGACCTCGGGGCCCATCCGCTCGGCGACCAGGCGGCCGACGGCCTCGTCCTCCCCTACGGCCAGCGGCGGCAGCTCGGAGTCGCGGGCGATCTGGGCCAGCCCGGCGTCGGAGAGCACCCCGGCCAGGGAGGCGGCGGTGGAGGGAACGCCCATCACCTGGCCCTGGGGCATGGGCCGCAGCGCGCCGCGGGTCCAGATCGCGGCGCTGCTCACGGCCGGGGGGCGCAGGGCGTCGCCCAGGCCGACGGCGCGTGCCAGGCCCACGCCCTCGGGGCGGCGGGCCAGGATCGACTCGGCGCCCAGGTCGACCTGGACCCCGGCGACGTGGCCGGTGCGCAGCTTGCCGCCGAACGCGCCCGAGGACTCCAGCAGGGTGACGCGCGCTCCGGCGCCCACCAGCCGGTGAGCGGCGGCGAGGCCCGCGATCCCGCCGCCGACGACGATGACATGCATGGGTTCACTCTCCCAGACCGGGGCGGGCCCCTGACCTCGGGGATCGGCGCGGACGCGGGCGTCGGACGGGCCCGGGACCGGCGCCGGGTCAGCGCGCGGTGCGCTCGTGGACGTGCGCGACCAGGCGCGTGAGGGCGTCCGGGTCGGTGTCGGGGAGAACGCCGTGGCCGAGGTTGAAGATGTGCCCCGGCAGCCCGGCGGCGGCCTCCAGCACGCGGTCGGCCTGGGCGGCGACGGCCTCGGGCGGCGCGAAGAGGACGGCCGGGTCGAGGTTGCCCTGAACGGCCCGCTCGGTGCCGTCGGCCGAGGCGCGGCGGGCGGCCTCGTCCAGCGGCACCCGCCAGTCCGCGCCGACGACCTCCGCTCCGGCCTCCCCGAGCAGGCCCAGCAGCTCGCCGGTGCCCACGCCGAAGTGGATGCGCGGCACGCCGTAGTGCGCGGTGGCGGCGAAGACCTTGGCGGAGGCGGGCATCACCGAGGCGCGGTAGTCCGCCGGCGCCAGGGCGCCCACCCAGGAGTCGAAGAGCTGGACGGCCGAGGCGCCGGCCTCGATCTGCACGGCCAGGAAGGCGGCGGTGATCCCGGCCAGGCGGTCCAGCAGCTCGGCCCACAGCTCCGGGTCGCCGTACATCAGCGCCTTGGTGTGCTCGTGGTTGCGCGAGGGGCCGCCCTCGACCAGGTAGCTGGCCAGGGTGAAGGGGGCGCCGGCGAAGCCGATCAGCGGGGTGTCCCCCAGCTCGGAGACGACCGAACCGACCGCCTCCGTCACGTACTTGACGTCGTCCGGCTCCAGCGGGCGCAGCTGCGCCAGGTCGGCGCGGGAGCGGATGGGGCGCGCGACGACCGGCCCGACCCCGGGACGGATGTCCAGGTCCACGCCGATCGCCTTGAGCGGGACGACGATGTCGCTGAAGTAGATGGCCGCGTCCACGCCGTGGCGGCGCACCGGCTGGAGCGTGATCTCGGTGACCAGGTCGGGCCGCATGCAGGACTCCAGCATGGGGATGCCCTCCCGCAGTCTGCGGTACTCGGGCAGCGAGCGGCCGGCCTGGCGCATGAACCACACGGGCGTGTGCGGCACCGGCTCGCGACGGCAGGCCCGCAGGAAGGGTGAGTCGGTCACAGTCACGCCTGGCAGTCTGTCACGCCGCGGCCCTCCCCCGGTCGGCGGCCCCGAGGGGCCCCGCCGCGGGGCCGGAAGGGGCCGCGGGCGGGCGGCGCGGGGCGACGGGGCGCGCGGCCGGGGCCAGAATTCCGACCGGATCGGCCGGATTGGCCCTAGGGTTACCGGCCATGGCAGCGTCTTCGACCCATCAGGCGGAGGAGTCGGGAGATATGGACGACCCCAGTTCCGGGGTTCCCTTCGCCTTCCGGGAGGCGGTGACGGCCCTGGGCGCGGCCCGCCCGCGCGCGGAGGTGCGCGTGACGGGGCTTCCGGCCCCGCGGCGGCTGGCGCCGTTCGCCCACGCCGTCGGCGCCACGGTGGGTGCGGACGGGGAGGAGCTGGCCGACGGGCGCTTCGTCCTGCTGCACGACCCGGCCGGCGACGAGACCTGGCGCGGCGACTTCCGGGTGGTGACGCTGGCCCGGGCCGAGCTGGAGCCGGAGCTGGCCACGGACCCGCTGCTGCCTGAGGTGGCCTGGTCCTGGCTGACGGAGGCCCTGCACGCCCACGGCGTGGCCTGGCGGGAGCCCAACGGCACGGTGACCAGGGCGGGTTCGATGTTCTTCGGGGGCCTGGCGGAACGCCCGCCGCGGGCCGAGCTGGAACTGCGCGCCTCGTGGACCCCCGCCGATCCGGCCCAGGCCGCGGGCCACCTGCTGGCCTGGTGCGGGCTGCTGGCCCAGTGCGCGGGCCTGCCGCCGGAGACGAGCGGCCCCGCGGTGACGGCCCTGCCGCGCCGCCGCGGGCCCGGCCCGGCCTGAGGGACGGGCGGGGGGAACGCACGATGGCCCCCCGGGCGGCCGGGGGCAACGCGGCGCGACGCGGAATCACCGGTTCGTGATCATTCCCTAAAGGCCCCGGGACTTCGTGCCGAAGGAGTCAGTGACCCTTCCATCCGGATCGCCCCGACTCCTCCTGCGGAGTCTGGATCCGTCCGTCCCCACCCCCACCCCGGGAGGCACCGGTGTCTGTTCTTCTTGAGCACCCCACAAGCCTCGTCGCCTACCGCCCCAACAAGCCCACCGCCATGGTCGTCGTGGCCGACCCCCGGGTCCGCTCCACCGTGACCCGTCACCTGTGGGCTCTCGGCGTGCGGGATGTCATCGAGGCGTCGTCCGTCGCGGAGGCCCGGCCCCGCGTCGCCAACCCCCGTGACATCTGCGTCGCCGAGGTCCATCTCCCCGACGGCTCGGGGCTGACCCTCCTGTCCGAGACGAGAGCGGCGGGCTGGCCCAACGGGCTGGCCCTCTCCGCGGCCGACGACATCGGCGCGGTGCGCAACGCCCTAGCGGGCGGCGTCAAGGGCTACGTCGTCACCGGCACCCGCAACAGCCTCGGCCCGCCCACCCGGCACGGCGCCGCGCACATCGGCGCCCGCTCCCCGATGCACCGCGGTCGCCCCGGCGCCCCGGGGCACCAGGGCGGGTACCGGGAGCTTTCCGGGCGCGAGGTGGAGGTGCTGCGGCTGGTGGCGGAGGGCCAGTCGAACAAGGCCATCGGCGTGTCCATGGGGCTTTCGGCGCTGACCGTCAAGAGCCACCTGGCACGCATCGCCCGCAAGCTCGGCACGGGCGACCGGGCCGGAATGGTGGCGGTGGCCCTGCGCACCGGGATCATCCACTGATGCCGCCGTTATCCCCGTCCCCGCCCCTTCGCCCACGACCCCCGGCGCCCGGCCCCACGGCCGGTCGCCGGGGGTTTTCCGTGTGCTATCACCCCAGGTCACAGGAGTGAGCCGAACAGTTACCCTTGACTGGTGACCGACGCCCCGCAGACCGCAGAAGCCGCATCAGGAGTCTCCGCGCCCGAGCCGGCCGGTCCGGCCCCGGTCCCGCTGCTGGCCCCCCGCGAGGGCGTTCCCCCGGTCACCGCGGACGCGCGGGCCCTGGACGAGGTGGTGGCGGCCTTCGCCGCGGGGAGCGGCCCGGTCGCGGTGGACGCCGAGCGCGCCTCGGGCTACCGGTACGGCCAGCGGGCGTATCTGGTGCAGCTGCGGCGGGCGGGCGCGGGCACGGCTCTGATCGACCCGGTGGCCTGCCCGGACCTGTCCGCGCTGGGCGCGGTGCTGGCGCCCGAGGAGTGGGTGCTGCACGCGGCGACGCAGGACCTGCCGTGCCTGCGCGACATAGGCATGGTTCCCGCACGCCTCTTCGACACCGAGCTGGCCGCCCGGCTGGCGGGCTTCGCCCGGGTCGGCCTGGGCGTGATGGTCGAGACGGTCCTGGGCTTCAGCCTGGAGAAGGGGCACTCGGCGGTGGACTGGTCGAGCCGGCCGCTGCCCGACCCCTGGCTGCGGTACGCCGCGCTCGACGTCGAGCTGCTGGTGGACCTGCGGGACGCGCTGGAGGCGGACCTGGAGCGGCAGGGGAAGCTGGAGTGGGCGCTGGAGGAGTTCGCGGCCATCGCCGCCGCTCCGCCTCCCCCGCCGCGCAAGGACCCCTGGCGCCGCACCTCGGGCGTGCACAAGGTCCGCAGGCGGCGGCAGCTTGCCGTGGTGCGGGAGCTGTGGGAGGCGCGGGACCAGATCGCCCAGCGGCGCGACCTGTCGCCGGGGAAGGTGCTGGCGGACGCGGCGATCGTGGCGGCGGCGCAGGCGATGCCCGCGGACACGCGCGCGCTGGCCGCGCTGCACGGCTTCGGGCCACGGATGGGGCGCCGCCAGCTCCAGCTGTGGCAGGCGGCCGTGGACCGGGCGCGGGCCATGGAGGAGGCGGAGCTGCCGCAGCCGGCCCAGGCCGCGGCCGGGCCGCCGCCGCCCCGGGCCTGGGCGGAGAAGGACCCCGAGGCGGCGGCCCGCCTGTCCGCGGCCCGCGCCGCGGTGACCTCGCACGCGGAGGCCCTGCGGCTGCCGCAGGAGAACCTCCTGGCCCCCGACGTGGTCCGACGCCTGTGCTGGGAGCCCCCGGCCGACCAGAGCCCCGCCGCCATCGGCGAGGCCCTGCGGACCCTGGGCGCCCGCGAATGGCAGATCGCCCAGACCGTTCCCCTCCTGACGAAGGCCCTGGCCGACTGACCACGCCCTGGCTCCGCAGGCCGAACGCCCGGCACGCGCACGCCCGTTCCGCGCGAGCCCTGCGCCGGGCGACGCCTGCCGCCAGGTCCCCGTCCTGGGCCTGCCCGGCGGCGCACACCTGCCCCGGCGCGTTCCGGCGTTCCCCGCCGCCCTGGGCCGACCGGCACGCCCCCGGCCCGACCGGGGCCGGCCCGGCCCTCCCGGGGCGGTCATCCGGCCCGGCGCGGCTCTGGCTCCCGCAGTCGCGGGCGGCCGGACCGCGCATCTCGCGGCGCGTCCCGTCTTCTGGCCGCGCGGGCCCGGGGGCGCGCGAGCGGGCGTTGTGACGTTGCCCCCTCCCCGTGAGCAAGCCTTGCCACGCGGTTACCGGCGAGTAGCATGGGCAGTGGTCCGCATTTTTCTCGGCGTGGAGGAGAGCCATCGTGCCCCGTACCGTCAGGGACGTCGTCTTTGTCGACGGCGTCCGCACCCCGTTCGGCAAGGCGGGTCCCAAGGGGATCTACCACGAGACCCGTGCCGACGACCTGGTCATCAAGTGCATCCGCGAGCTGCTGCGCCGCAACCCGCAGCTCCCGCCCGAGCGGATCGACGAGGTGGCCGTGGCGGCCACGACGCAGATCGGCGACCAGGGCCTGACCATCGGCCGCACCGCCGCGATCCTCGCCGGGCTGCCGAACACCGTTCCCGGCTACGCCATCGACCGGATGTGCGCCGGGGCGCTGACCGCCGTGACGACGACGGCCGGCGCCATCGCGTTCGGCTCCGCGGACATCGCCATCGCGGGCGGCGTGGAGCACATGGGCCGCCACCCGATGGGCGAGTCCGTGGATCCGAACCCCCGCTTCGTCGCGGAGAAGCTGGTCGACGAGTCCGCCCTGTTCATGGGCATGACCGCCGAGAACCTGCACGACCGCTTCCCGCACCTCACCAAGGCCCGCGCCGACGAGTACGCCGTGCGCAGCCAGGAGAAGGCCGCCAAGGCGTACGCCGACGGCAAGATCCAGGCGGACCTGGTCCCGATCTCCGTGCGGCGGACCAACGCGGAGGGCGGCGAGACCGGCTGGGGCCTGGCCACGGCCGACGAGCCGATGCGCCCGGGCACCACGCTGGAGAACCTGGCCACGCTGAAGACCCCGTTCCGCCCGCACGGCCGGGTCACCGCGGGCAACGCGGCCGGCCTCAACGACGGCGCCACCGCCTCCGTCATCGCGTCCGAGGACGTGGCCCGCGAGCTGGGCCTGCCGGTGAAGATGCGGCTGGTCAACTTCGCCTTCGCCGGCGTGGAGCCCGAGGTGATGGGCTACGGCCCGGTGCCCGCCACCGAGAAGGCGCTGGCCAAGGCCGGCCTGACGATCGACGACATCGGCCTGTTCGAGATCAACGAGGCGTTCGCCGTGCAGGTGCTCGCCCTGCTGGACCACTACGGCATCGCCGACGACGACCCGCGCGTCAACCAGTACGGCGGCGCGATCGCGTTCGGCCACCCCCTGGCCTCCTCCGGCGTGCGGCTGATGGCCCAGCTCGCCCGCCAGTTCGAGGACCACACGGAGGTCAGGTACGGCCTGACCACCATGTGCGTGGGCTTCGGCATGGGCGCCACCGTCATCTGGGAGAACCCCCACTGGGAGGGCAAGTGAGCACCACGACCACCGCTGAGCTGCTGGCCGGCGCGGCCGAGGTCTTCCCCGACGAGGTGGTGACCCAGGCGCACGTGCGGCACCTGGACCTGCCGCAGGGTGCCGGGCGTTTCGCGCTGATCACCCTGGACAACGGCTTCGACCACACCAAGCCGACGACGTTCGGCCCCCAGTCGCTGATCAACCTCGACCGGGCGCTGGACCAGGTGACCGCCGAGGCGGAGGCCGGGGAGATCAAGGGCGTCGGCGTGACCGGCAAGCCCTTCATCTTCGCGGTGGGCGCCGATCTCAAGGGCGTCGAGGTGCTGACGACCCGCGAGCAGGCCCTGACCATCGGCCTGGGCGGGCACAACGTCTTCAAGCGGCTGGCCGCGCTGCCGGTGCCCACCTTCGCGTTCTACAACGGCGCGGCCATGGGCGGCGGCGTCGAGGTCGGCCTGCACTGCACCTACCGGACGATCTCCCGCTCGGTGCCGGCCTTCGCGCTGCCCGAGGTCTTCCTCGGCCTGGTGCCCGGCTGGGGCGGCTGCACGCTCCTGCCGCACCTGATCGGCGCCGACCGCGCGGTCACCGTGATCATCGAGAATGCCCTCAACCAGAACCGCATGCTCAACGGCACCAAGGCCTTCGAGCTGGGCATCGCGGACGCCCTCTTCGACGGCGCGGACTTCCTTGAGCAGTCGCTGCACTGGGCCTCGGCCGTGCTGCGCGGCGAGATCGAGGTCTCCCGCGACGAGGTGGACCGCGGCGAGGCCTGGGACCAGGCCGTGGCCCGGGGCCGCAGCATCGCGGACGAGAAGGTGCACGGCGCGGCCCCGGCCGCCTACCGCGCGCTGGACATCATCGCGCAGGCGCGCAACGGCGACCTGCGGGCGTGCTTCGCCGCCGAGGACGAGGCGCTGGCCGACCTCATCATGAGCGAGGAGCTGCGCAGCGGCCTGTACGCCTTCAACCTGGTGCAGCGCCGGGCCAAGCGCCCGGTGGGCGCGCCGGACAAGTCGCTGGCCCGCAAGGTGACGAAGGTCGGCATCGTCGGCGCGGGCCTGATGGCCTCGCAGCTTGCGCTGCTCTTCGCGCGCCGCCTCGAGGTGCCGGTGGTCCTCACCGACATCGACCAGGAGCGGGTGGACAAGGGCGTGGCCTGGGTCCACGAGCAGTTGGACATGCAGCTCCTGAAGGGCCGGATCAACCACGACAAGGCCAACCGCCTCAAGGCCCTCGTCACGGGCGAGCTGGACAAGGCGGTCGCCTTCGCGGACGCGGACTTCGTCATCGAGGCCGTGTTCGAGGAGATGGGCGTCAAGCAGAAGGTCTTCGCGGAGCTGGAGGCGGTGGTGCCCGCGGAGGCGATCCTGGCCACCAACACCTCCTCGCTGTCGGTGACCGAGATGGCCTCCCAGCTCAAGCACCCCGAGCGGGTCGTCGGCTTCCACTTCTTCAACCCGGTGGCCGTGCTGCCGCTGCTGGAGATCGTGCGGGCCGAGCAGACGGACGACGCCTCGCTGGCCACGGCCTTCTCGGTGGCCAAGACGCTCAAGAAGTCGGCCGTGCTGGTGAAGGACGCCCCGGCGTTCGTGGTCAACCGCATCCTGACCCGCTTCATGGGCTCGGTGCTCGGCTCGATCGACGCGGGTACGCCGGTGGAGGTCGCCGACCGGGCGCTGGAGCCGCTGGGCCTGCCGATGTCCCCGATCGTGCTGCTCGACCTGGTGGGCCCGGCCGTGGCGCACCACGTGGCGGGCACGCTGCACGCGGCCTTCCCCGACCGGTTCGCCACCTCGGCGAACCTCGGCCGGGTGGTGGCCGCCGGCAAGCGGACGCTGTACGTCCACGACTCGGGCAAGCCGGAGCTGGACCCCGAGGTGGCCGCGCTGTTCGAGGTCGGCGACACCGTGCTGTCCGAGGAGCAGGTGCGCACGGCCGCCCTGGAGGCCATCACCCAGGAGATCGGCCTGATGCTGGAGGAGGGCGTGGTCGCCGAGCCGCAGGACATCGACCTGTGCCTGATCACCGGCGCCGGCTGGCCGTTCCACCTCGGCGGGATCATCCCCTACCTGGACCGCGAGGGCGTCTCCGAGCGGGTGCTGGGCAAGCGGCTGCTGCCGGTGGGCGTGGCCGGCGTCCCGCAGGGCTGAGGGTCAACGCCCTCGGCCGGGAAGGCCGTTGACGGCGCGTGTGGCGCCCGGTTCCGCTCCGGCGGGCCGGGCGCCGCGTGCTTTTGCGCCGGGCGCGCGGGGCCGCGTGGGGGCCGCGTGGCGGCCGGGAAAAAATCTCCGCGCGGGGGCGATGAGTTTCCGGCGGGGCCGGGGTCTTCATGGGTGCAAGGCAAGCGACCAACCCGGAAAACCCGAGAGGCAAGGTGCGGCTCCCATGTCGACCAAGATCTTCGTGAACCTGCCCGTGAAGGACCTGGAGCGCTCCAAGGAGTTCTTCGGCCGCCTGGGCTACTCCTTCAACCCGCAGTTCTCCGACGAGAACGCCGCCTGTCTCGTCATCAGCGACGACATCTTCGCGATGCTGCTGGTGGAGCCCTTCTTCAAGAGCTTCACGACCAAGGAGATCGCGGACACCTCCCGGTCCACCGAGGCGATCCTGGCGCTGAGCGCGGACAGCCGGGCCGAGGTGGACGAGATCGTGGACCGGGCCCTGGCCGCCGGCGCGACGACGAACCGCGACCCGATGGACGAGGGCTACATGTACGGCCGCAGCTTCGAGGACCTGGACGGGCACCAGTGGGAGTACATGTGGATGGACGCCTCCGCCGTGCAGGGGAGCTGAGCGCCGGGCGGCCCGGCCCCGGGGCGCGGGGCCGGGCCGGCACGGGCCGTGGGCGGTGTCAGTCCTCGCCGCCGAGGCCGGCGGTCGCGGCCTCGTAGCGGCCGTCGAGGCGGGAGACGAGGCCGGTGACCTGCCGGGCGATGTCGGGGGCGGTCAGGCCGGCCCCGGCCAGCACCTGGTCGCGGCTGCCGTGCGGCAGGAAGCGCTCGGGCAGGCCGAAGTCCCGCAGCGGAATGTCGACCTCGGCGTCCCGCAGGGCCTGGGCGACGGCGGAGCCGACGCCGCCGGAGCGGCAGTTGTCCTCGACGGTGACCACGACGCGGTGGCCGGCCGCCAGGCCGGGCAGCTCCGGATCCACCGGCTTGACCCACCGGGGGTCCACGACGGTGCTGGTGATGCCCTGGCGCTCCAGCAGCTCGGCGGTCTCCAGGCACAGGGGGGCCAGCGCGCCGACGGAGACGATGAGCACGTCGGGCCGCTCGGTCCCGGCCGCGCGCAGCACGTCCATCCCGCCGACGGTGCCCACCGCGGGGACGGGCGGGCCGACCTTGCCGCGGGAGTAACGCACCACCGTGGGCGCGTCCTTCACCTGAACGGCCTCGCGGAGCTGGGCGCGGAGCTGGTCGGCGTCGCGGGGGGCGGCCAGCCGCAGGCCCGGTACGCACTGGAGGATCGACATGTCCCACATGCCGTGGTGCGAGGCTCCGTCCGGCCCGGTGACACCGGCCCGGTCCAGGACGAAGGTGACGCCGCACCGGTGCAGGGCGACGTCCATCAGCAGCTGGTCGAAGGCCCGGTTGAGGAAGGTGGCGTAGACGGCGAAGACGGGGTGCATCCCGCCCGTGGCCAGGCCCGCGGCGGAGACCGCGCCGTGCTGCTCGGCGATGCCCACGTCGTAGACCCGGTCGGGGAACGCCTGGGCGAAGGCGTGCAGGCCCACCGGGCGGAGCATGGCGGCGGTGATGGCGACGAGGTCGGGGCGGTCGTGGCCCAGCTTCAGCAGCTCCTCGCCGAAGACGGCCGTCCAGTCCTGGCCCGAGGCGGCCACGGGGGCGCCGGTGTCGGGGTGGATGACGCCCACGGCGTGGAACTGGTCGGCCTCGTCGTCGCGGGCGGGCTGGTAGCCGCGGCCCTTCTCGGTCAGGCAGTGCACGATGACCGGGCCGCGGAACCGTTTGGCCCGGTGCAGGGCGGACTCCAGGGCCTGGATGTCGTGGCCGTCGATGGGGCCGACGTACTTCAGGCCCAGGTCCTCGAACATGCCCTGCGGGGCGATGACGTCCTTCAGGCCCTTCTTCGCGCCGTGCAGCGTGCCGTACAGCGGGCGGCCGACCACCGGGGTGCGGTTGAGGACCTGCTTGCCGCGGGCGAGGAAGCGCTCGTAGCCGTCGGTGGTGCGCAGGGTGGCGAGGTGGTTGGCCAGGCCGCCGATGGTGGGCGAGTAGGAGCGCTCGTTGTCGTTGACGACGATGATCAGGGGGCGGTCCTTGGCGGCGGCGATGTTGTTCAGCGCCTCCCAGGCCATGCCGCCGGTCAGGGCGCCGTCGCCGGTGACGGCCACGACGTGGTCGGTGCGGCCGTTGAGCTGGTTGGCCTTGGCCAGCCCGTCCGCCCAGCCCAGGACGGTCGAGGCGTGAGAGTTCTCGATCACGTCGTGCTCGGACTCGGACCGGGAGGGATAGCCGGAGAGGCCGTCCTGGGCCCGCAGCCGGGAGAAGTCCTGGCGGCCGGTGAGCAGCTTGTGCACGTACGCCTGGTGGCCGGTGTCCCACAGGATGCGGTCGGCGGGCGAGTGGAAGACCCGGTGCAGCGCGATGGTCAGCTCGACCACGCCGAGGTTGGGCCCCAGGTGCCCGCCCGTCCTGGCCACCGCGGCGATGAGAAACGATCGGATCTCATCGGCCAGCTCCTCCAGTTGCCCGTGGGTGAGCCGGTCGAGATCGCGCGGTCCCGAGATGCGGGTCAGCAGCGGCACCGTTCCTCCTAGCTGTGGCGTGCGGCGGCCGTCCGCAGGCCGGAAATACGGGCGCGGCGGCCGTGGTCGAGTCTAATGTTCCCCCTTTGGCCTCAGCCTTGCCGGGGAGCGAGATACGTCACGCGGTGGACGGGTCCGGGCCACGAAGGCGGAGAAAGCAGCGGAAAACGAGCGGAAAATGACCGGTTACGGTCGTTCTCGACCCCTTGGCGCGCGCCGGCGGACTGGATCGCGCACGGCCGCGATCGGACTCGCCCGTTGGAGGTGCCGCCCCCGGAACGGTGCCCGGACCGCCGCCGCCCTCAGCCGCCGGCGGGACCGGGACCGGGCGCGGGTGCTGCCGGGGGCCGGGGAGCGCCGAGCAGCGGGGCGTCCCCCATCGCCCGCAGCGCGAGCGCGAGGGCGCCCAGCACCTCGGCCCGCTCCCCCAGGGCCCCGCAGGCCAGCTCCAGCCGTCGGGCGGCGCTGGGGATGGCGTTGCGCCCGACCGAGTCGCGGATCGGCCCCAGCGCGATCTCCCCCGCCTCGGCCAGGTCCCCGCCGAGAATGACCCGGTCGGGGTTGAGCAGGTTGCAGAGCTGGGCCACGGCGGTGCCGATGTGGCCGGCGATGTCGCCGACCACCCGCCGGCAGCCCGGGTCGCCCTCCCCGGCCAGCCGGATGACCCGCTGCATCGTCAGCCCGGGCCCGTGGCTGGCGTGCAGCAGCGGCAGGACGTACCGGGCCGCGGTAAAGGTCTCCAGGCAGCCGCGGTTCCCGCAGCGGCACACCGGGCCCGAGGGGTCGAGCGTGACGTGCCCGATCTCCCCGGCCGTTCCGCCCGGGCCCCGGTAGATCCGGCCGTCGATGACCAGCCCGGCGCCGACGCCGCTGGCCACCTTGATGTACGCCAGGTCGCGGCAGCCGCGCCCGCTCCCCCACACCAGCTCGCCGAGCGCGCCGAGGTTGGCGTCGTTGTCCACGTGCACGGGAACGCCCGTCCTGGCCGCCAGCTCCTCCCGCGGGTTGGTGCCCTGCCAGCCCGGGAGGATGGCCGTGGAGCCCAGCGCCCCGGTCTCCTGGTCGATGGGGCCCGGCACGCCCAGGCCGATGCCGACGACCTTGGAGCGGTCCACGCCGGCCGCGGCCAGCAGCGTGCGCACCAGCTTCTCGGCCCGGTCCAGGCCCTCGCCCGCCGAGGCGTCCACGTCGATCGGCTCGGCGTCCTCGGCCAGCACCCGGTGCGCCAGGTCCCCCACCGCCACCCGCAGGTGGGAGTGGCCCAGGTCCACGCCGACGACGATGCCGGCGTCCGCGGCCAGCGAGACGCTGCGGGCCCGGCGCCCGCCGGCCGAGGTGGTGCGCACGTCCACGGTGCCCAGGCCCGCCAGCTCGCGGACGATGTTGGAGACCGTGGCCGCGGACAGCCCGGTGGCGCGGGCGATCTCGGCCTGGGTGAGCGCTCCGGCGGCCCGCACGGCGCGGACCACGCGTTCCAGGTTGGCGCGGTGCAGTGAGGACTGCGACCCCGGAGTCTGCACGGATCACTTCACTTTCGTCTCCCGGGCGGGCGCGGCACGTTCACCCGCCGGTCACCCCGGCTGCGGGCGCCGCGCCCACTATAGGAACTCGGGGCCGGGCCGTCAGGACGCCGTACGCCCCAGGACGTCACCGGACGGCCCCGGCGGTCAGGCCCTCGCGCACCTGGCGCTGGAACGCGGCGTAGACGACGAGCACCGGCAGCATGGCCAGGGTGACCCCGGCGTAGAGCGCGCCCCAGTCCCCCTCGTAGCCCTGCTGGACCATCAGCGCGGCCAGGCCCTGGGGCAGCACGGCGTCGCTCTCGTCGCCGACGTTGAGGACCCGGGGCAGCACGAACTGGTTCCACTGGCCGAGGAAGTTGAAGATGCCGACGCTGACCAGGCCGGGGCGGGCCATCGGCAGCATGACCTGGAAGAACGTCCGGGTGTGCGAGGCGCCGTCCAGCTCCGCGGCCTCCTGCACGGCCGTGGGCAGGGTGCGGAAGAACGCCACCAGGAAGAAGGTGGTGAACGGCAGCGAGTAGGCGATGTAGACGAGGATCAGGCCCTGCCGGGTGTTGAGCAGGCCGGCGTTGTCGAGGATGAAGAACAGCGGCACCAGGGCGAGGAAGACGGGGAACATCATGCCCCCGGCGAAGAGCAGGTGGATCGTCCGGCTGCCGCGGAAGGAATAGCGGGCCAGCACGTAGGCGGCCATGGCTCCCAGCAGCATCGTGCCGGTGAGCGAACCCGCCAGGACGATCAGGGAGTTGAGGGCGTAGCGGCCGATGTCGGCCTGCGCCCAGGCGTTGGTGAAGTTGGCCCACTCCGCCTCGGTGGGCAGCCCGAAGGGGTCGGTGACCAGGTCGGCGTGCGGGCGCAGCGCGGAGAGCGTCACCCAGACGAGGGGCCCGGCGGCCAGGGCCGTCCACAGGATCAGGAAGGAGTGGGCGAAGACGTTCAGGGCGCCGGAGGCGGCGGGTGATGCACGCATGGCGTGGACTCCGGGAGGTGGGGGCGGGGCCGTGCCGGGGGTCAGTACTCGTGGCGTTCGCGCGGGCCCAGGCGCAGCAGCAGGGCCGTGAACAGCAGGGTGACGAGGAAGAGGACGACGCCGATCGCGGTGGCGTAGCCGGCCTGGCTGTCGCGCATCGCCGTCTCGTAGAGGTAGGTGGGCAGCACGTCCATGCCGTGCGCGGGCACCATGACCGCGACCAGGGCGAAGCAGTCCAGGGCCTGGATGCCCATGTAGATCCAGCCGGTGCGCACGGTCTCGCCGATCAGCGGCAGGGTGATCCGGAAGAACGCCGTGCCGCGCCCGGCGCCGTCCAGCAGGGCCGCCTCGTGGATCTCCCCGGGCACCGCGCCCATCGCGGCGGAGAACAGCACGACGTAGAAGCCGGTGAACGACCAGCACAGCACGCCCAGCACGCACCACAGGGCGAGGTCGCCGCCGAGCCAGTCGTCCTGCCGCCAGGAGCCCAGGCCGACGGCGCCCAGCCCCTCGTTGAGGATGCCGCCGCGCGGGCTGAGCACCCGGTCGAAGATCACCGCCACCACGGCCAGCGAGAGCACCTGGGGGAAGAACAGCACGACGGCGTAGAGGCGGGCCCCGGCCACGCCCGTGAACGCCCGGCCGCGGCGCCGCCGCCCGCCGGCGTGGAGCATCCCGGCCAGGAACAGGCCAAGACCCAGCGTGATCAGAGGGGCTGCGGCCAGCAGCAGGAGGCTGTTGCGGGTGGCGGACCAGAAGTCCTCGTCGTGCCACAGGCGGCGGTAGTTCTCCAGCCCCACGAGGCGGTACTCGGGGCTGGTGCCGGTCCAGTCGGTCAGCGAGTAGTAGAACGCCTGGAGGAACGGCGAGACGACGAGGACCGCGTACACCAGCAGCGGCAGGAAGAGGAACCAGGCGATGAAGCGCCCGCGCTCCAGCGCCCGGTAGCGCCGGTCGCGCCGCACCCGGGCCGGGGTCAGCCGGGGCGGCAGGAAGAAGGCCGCCGCGAGCAGCGGCAGCGGGGCGTCCGGGGAGGGGTGGGCCGTCATGGCGCGCCTTCCCCGGCTCACGCGTGCCGGAACTTCGGGACGGAGTCGTCGCGCGCCACGGCGTCGGCGGCGCGCTGGCAGGCGGCGACGGCCTCCTCCGGCTCCATCTCGCCGGCCATCATCCGCGCCACGGCGCCGCCGATCTCCACGTCGTGCAGCTGCCGGTACCAGTCGCGCAGGCGGGGGTTGACGGTGTTCTCCCCGGCGGCGTCCAGGGCCTGCGTGGCGGAGGCCAGGCCGGGGGGCAGGTCGAGGCCGTCGGCGGCGCCGGAGACGCAGGACAGGGAGGAGACCAGCTCGGTGAAGTTCCGCGCGGAGTCGCGGCCGAGCATGATCCGCAGGAACTCCAGCCCGCCGGGGAGGTTGTGGGCGTCGGCGGGGACGAGGAACGGCTCGTCGGCGCAGGCCCACAGGGTGCCGAAGGGCAGCGCGTCCCCCTCGTCCAGCCCGGTGGGCGGGCCGACGGCCATGTCGAAGCCGTCGGGGGTGGTCTCGCGGGACTCGTTCTCCACCCAGGAGCCGTTGGGGATGAACAGGGCGCGCCCGGCCGTCCATTCGGCCTGGGACTCCTCGTGGCTGAGGCCGGGCGTCCCGCGCAGGACGTACCCGCGGGCGGTCAGCTCGTGGTAGGCGGAGAACGCCGCCGCGACGGCCTCGTGGCGCCAGGCGTTGGGCTCCAGGTTGTCGATGGCTCTGAGCACCTCGGCCCCGCCGATCTTGGCGATGAAGGGGTAGAGGGTGAACGCCAGGTAGTACGGGTACTGCCCGGCGTAGGTCCACCCGGCCATCCCGGCGCGGCGGGCGGCCTCGCAGACGGCGAGCATCTCCTCCCAGGTGCGGGGGTATTCGGCGTCGAGGCGGGCGAGCGCGGCCCGGGAGTACCACTGGCCGTGGACGGTGAAGGCGTAGTTGAGCTGGTAGAAGCCCTCCCCGAAGTCCCCGCCGAACTGCCCCTTCTCCACGGTGCCGGGCCGCAGGGTCTCGCGGACGGTGACGGCGGGGTCGTCCAGGGAGGGGGCCTCCAGCAGCTCGGTGAGGTCGTGGACCTGGCGGTTGGCCAGGAGGCCGGCGATGGCCATGGCGTCGGCGCCGCCGTTGTTGACGACGTCGGGCGGGTCGCCCTGCACCATGCGGGGCTGGAGGCGGGAGGCGATCTCCTGGGTGGCGCTGTGGTCGACGGGCCCGTAGCTGCCCTGGTAGATCTGCTCGGCGTCCAGCGCGTACTGCTCGCCGAACCCGCCGTTGAAGATGACTACTTCCAGGCCGGCGTCGGAGCTGACGCCGAAGGGGTTCGCGTCGGTGGCCGCCTCGCGCTCGACGGCGCCCTCGTTCCCGCCGCCGCTGGCGCAGGCGGCGAGCGCGCTCACGCCCGGCAGGGCCAGGAGCCCGGCGGCGGCGGAGCGGCGGAGGAGGGAACGGCGGTCGGGGTGGGAACCGGATGGCACAGGGGTACCTCGCCTTCCTCGGGCGCCGGGCGGCGTGGGGGTGAAGTCCCGCCCGGTCGCCGACAGGTATAGTCCACCCGGCGCGGCGGCGGAAGATCGCCTGCGCGAATCCGGAACGACGGCGGGGCGCCCCCGGGCCTGGCGGCCGGGGGCGCCCCGTGCGTTTCCCCAAAGGTGCGGCGCGGGCCGCGGGTTACTTGCGCAGCAGCGAACGCAGCACGTACTGCATGATGCCGCCGTTGCGGTAGTAGTCCGCCTCGCCGGGGGTGTCGATGCGGACGACCGCGTCGAACTCCACGCCGGTGTCGGTGGCCACCTTCACCGTGCGGGGGGTGCCGCCCTCGTTCAGCGCGGTGATCCCGCTGATGGCGAAGGTCTCCTCGCCGGTGAGGCCGAGGGAGGCCGCGGTGACCCCGGCGGGGAACTGCAGCGGCAGCACGCCCATGCCGATGAGGTTGGAGCGGTGGATGCGCTCGTAGGACTCGGCGATGACCGCGCGCACGCCCAGCAGGGCGGTGCCCTTGGCGGCCCAGTCGCGGGAGGAGCCGGAGCCGTACTCCTTGCCGGCCAGGATCACCAGGGGCACGCCCGCGGCCTGGTAGTTCTGCGAGGCGTCGTAGATGAACGACACCGGCGCGCCCTCCTGGGTGAAGTCGCGGGTGTAGCCGCCCTCCGTGCCCGGGGCGATCTGGTTGCGCAGCCGGATGTTGGCGAAGGTGCCGCGGATCATCACCTCGTGGTTGCCGCGGCGCGAGCCGTAGGAGTTGAAGTCCCGCCGCTCCACGCCGTGTTCGGTGAGGTAGCGGCCGGCCGGGGTGTCGGCCTTGATGGCGCCGGCCGGGGAGATGTGGTCGGTGGTGACCGAGTCGCCGAGCTTGGCCAGCACCCGCGCGCCCGCGATGTCGGTGACGGGGGACGGCTCGGTGGTCATGCCCTCGAAGTAGGGGGGCTTGCGGACGTAGGTGGACTGCGGGTCCCACTCGAAGGTGTCGCCGGTGGGGATGGGCAGGGCGTTCCACTGGGCGTCGCCCGCGAAGACGTCGGCGTAGCTCTGGCCGAACATCTCCTGGCCGATGGCGGAGGCGACGACCTCCTCCACCTCCTGCTCGGTGGGCCAGATGTCGCGCAGGTAGACCGGCTTGCCGTCCTGATCGGCGCCCAGCGGCTCGGAGGTGATGTCCACCTTCATCGAGCCGGCGATGGCGTAGGCGACCACCAGGGGCGGGGAGGCCAGGTAGTTCATCTTCACGTCGGGGTTGATCCGGCCCTCGAAGTTGCGGTTGCCGGACAGGACGGAGACGACGGCCAGGTCGTTGTCGTTGACGGCCTTGGAGACCTCCTCCGGCAGCGGGCCCGAGTTGCCGATGCAGGTGGTGCAGCCGTACCCGACGAGGTTGAAGCCGAGCTTGTCGAGGTAGGGCGTGAGGCCGGCGCGGTCGTAGTAGTCCATGACGACCTTGGAGCCGGGCGCGAGGGTGGTCTTGACCCAGGGCTTGCGGGTCAGGCCGCGCTCGACGGCCTTCTTCGCCAGCAGGGCGGCGCCGACCATCACCGAGGGGTTGGAGGTGTTGGTGCAGGAGGTGATGGCCGCGACGGTGACGGCGCCGTGGTCGAGGTCGAACGTGCTGCCGTCGGCGGCGGTCACGGTGACGCGCTTGGTGGGCACGCCGTTGGAGACGGCCGGGGAGTCGGAGGCGGGGAAGGACTCCTTGCCGGCCTCGTCCGCGTCCGTGACGGGCACGTGGGCCCGGACGTCCTCGCCGAACTTCCGCGCGGCGTCGGTCAGCGCGATGCGGTCCTGGGGGCGCTTGGGGCCGGCCAGCGAGGGCACCACGGTGGAGAGGTCCAGCTCCAGGTACTCGGAGAACTCCGGCTCGCGGGCCGGGTCGTGCCACAGGCCCTGCTCCTTGGTGTAGGCCTCCACCAGGGCGAGCTGCTGCGGGTCGCGGCCGGTCAGCCGCAGGTAGCTGATGGTCTCCGCGTCGATGGGGAAGATCGCGGCGGTGGAGCCGAACTCCGGCGACATGTTGCCGATGGTGGCGCGGTTGGCCAGCGGCACGGCGGCCACGCCCTCGCCGTAGAACTCCACGAACTTGCCCACCACGCCGTGCGCGCGGAGCATCTCGGTGATGGTGAGGACCAGGTCGGTGGCGGTGGTGCCGGTGGGCAGCTCGCCGGTGAGCTTGAAGCCGACCACGCGCGGGATGAGCATGGACACCGGCTGCCCGAGCATGGCGGCCTCGGCCTCGATGCCGCCGACGCCCCAGCCCAGCACGCCCAGGCCGTTGACCATGGTGGTGTGCGAGTCGGTGCCGACGAGGGTGTCGGGGTACGCCTGGCCGTTCCTCACCATGACGGTGCGGGCCAGGTGCTCGATGTTGACCTGGTGCACGATGCCGGTGCCCGGCGGGACGACCTTGAACTCGTCGAACGCGGTCTGGCCCCAGCGCAGGAACTGGTACCGCTCGCGGTTGCGGCCGTACTCCAGCTCGACGTTCTGCTGGAACGCGTCGGGCGTGCCGAAGCGGTCGGCGATGACGGAGTGGTCGATGACCAGCTCGGCGGGGGCGAGCGGGTTGATGCGGGCCGGGTCGCCGCCCAGCTCGCGGACGGCCTCGCGCATCGTGGCCAGGTCAACGACGCAGGGCACGCCGGTGAAGTCCTGCATGATGACGCGGGCGGGGGTGAACTGGATCTCCTGGCTGGGCTCGGCGCTCGCGTCCCAGCCGCCGAGGGCACGGATGTGATCGGCGGTGATGTTCGCCCCGTCCTCGGTGCGGAGCAGGTTCTCCAGCAGGACCTTCAGGCTGTACGGGAGGCGGTCGGACCCCTGCACCGTGTCCAGCCGGAAGATCTCGTACGACTCGTCGCCCACCCGCAGGGTGCTGCGGGCGTCGAAGCTGTTCGCCGACACGACTGTCTCCTTCAAACATGAATTCGCGCGTACTACCGCAATCCTGCCGCCCGCTCCCGCCCCCGGCTCGCTAAGGCGACCCTAAGCAAGCCACGACGACGGGGCGCCGGCGGCGCCGTCCTGCCCTTAGATATCTCGATGTCGAGATAACCCTAACTCATGACGGGCCCCGGGGGCATGCGGGCCCGCCGCCCGGGCCGTTACGCCGGGGAGGGCCAGGGGGCCCGGGGGGCGGGGCCGGGCGGGGCCTCAGGCGCGGTCGGGGGCCGGCGGCCCGGGGGCGGGGGGTGCGGGGCGGGAGCGGAGGCCCGAGAGGAGGCGGTCGATGACCTCGGAGTACTCGGCGCGCACGCGGGGCTTGTCCGCCTCGGCGGCCTCGGCCAGGGCCATGCCCGCCGCGCCGAGGACGTGGAAGGTGACGCGGGCGGCTGCCTCCATCGGCAGGGGCGCGATGTCCCCGTGCTCCATCAGCGCGGCCATCAGGCGCTCGATCAGGCCGAGGGCGTACTCCTCCTCGCACTCCTTCCAGCGCCGCCAGCCCAGCGCCAGGGGCGCCTCCTGCCAGACCACCCGGCCGTAGACCGGGTCGCAGGAGCGGTCCAGGAACGCCTCCATCGCGGCCCGCGCCGCCTCCCAGGGGGTGCCGGCGTGCGCGCCCGCCTCCGAGACAAGGCGGACCATCTCGGTCTCCTGGGCCTCCAGCACCGCCTCGAACAGCGCGGTCTTGCTGGCGAAGTGGTGGTAGACGGCGCCCCGGGTGGCGTGGATGTCGGCGGCGATGCCCCCCAGGGAGGTTCCCGCGAAGCCGTCCTCCGCGAACCGGCGGGTGGCCGCCTCCAGCAGAGCGGCCCGGGTGGCCTCCGAGTACTGCTCGCGCCGGCTCTTGACAGAAGACATGCGCGAAGTCTACGAACATACACAGCGTATGTTTCCAACAGTGAGTACGTCCCAAGCCGCCGAACCGTCGAACCGCCGCCTGGAGGACACCGATGACCGACACGGAGCTGCTGTTCAACCCGCTGGAGCCCGGCTTCACCGACGACCCGTACCCCGCCTACCGCCGCCTGCGGGCCGAGGACCCCGTCCACGAGCACCCCTTCGGCTTCTGGCTCCTGACCTCCCACGAGGACGTCTCCGCCATCCTCCGCTCGGGCCTGTCCGTGGACGCCCGGCACCTGGGCGACGGCGTCGTCCGGGAGCAGATCGACACGCTGGACGAGGACGGCCTGCGCGTGATCCGGATGTCGATGCTCGACGCCGACCCCCCGGACCACACCCGGCTGCGCTCGCTGGTGACCAAGGCGTTCACCCGCCGGGCCGTGGCCGCCCTGGAGCCGCGCATCACCGAGCTGGTGGACGCGGCGCTGGACACCCTCGCGGACGCCGGGCACGGCGACCTCGTGGAGACGCTGGCGTTCCCGCTGCCGTTCGAGGTGATCTCCGGGATGCTCGGCATGCCGCCCACCGACGCCGAGCGCATCCGGCGGCTGAGCGGCAAGCTCGTGCTCTCGCTGGAGGCCGTCCTGGAGCCCGAGGTCCTGGAGGAGATATCCCGCGCCGGCGAGGAGCTGACCGGGCTGACCCGCGAGCTGATCGCCTGGAAGCGCGCCAACCCCGCCGACGACCTGCTCACCGCGCTCATCGCCGCCGAGGAGGACGGCGACCGGCTCAGCGACGACGAGCTGATCGCCCAGGTGATCCTGCTCTACGTGGCGGGCCACGAGACCACCGTCAACCTCATCGCCAACGGCACGGTCGCCCTGCTGCGCCACCCGGACCAGCTCGCCGCGCTGCGCGAGAACCCCGTCCTGGCCGCCAACGCCGTCGAGGAACTGCTGCGCTACGACAGCCCCGTCCAGCAGACCCGCCGCATCACCCTGGCCCCCTACTCCGTCGGAGGCCGGGAGATACCGGCGCACTCCTTCGTCATCGCCTGCCTGGCCTCCGCCAACCGGGACGAGAGCGTCTTCGGCCCCGACGCGGAACTGCTGCGCCTGGACCGGGAGAACGCCCGCCAGCACGTCTCCTTCGGCGCCGGCCCGCACCACTGCCTGGGCGCGATCCTGGCCCGCCTCGAGGGCCGCGTCGCCCTGGAGCGCCTGGTGCGCCGCTTCCCGCGCCTGTCCCTGGACGGCGAGGTGGAGTGGAACGGCCGGATCAACCTGCGCGGCCCGGCGCGGCTCCCCGTCGCGGTCTGAGCCGCCGGGGCGGTCCGCCGGGCGCGCCGCCGGAACAACCGGCCCGGGGCGGTCGTTCACCCCGGGCCGGACACGCAGCGCGCACGGGGCCGCCCGCCCCGGCCCGAAGGAGCAGCAGGAGGCCCGCGATGGCCAAGGTCAGCGTCAGCCTGGACGCCGAGCTCGTGGTGGAGGTCATGGTTCTGGCGGGCGCCGGCTCGCCGCAGGACGCCGTGGAGCTGGTGATCCGCGACTACATCGAGCGCGGCCACCGCACCGAGGCGCACGCCGAGCAGCCGGCCCGCCGGCTGCTGGACGACCGCGCCGCGGCCGATACCCGCGACACGCAGGGCGGCTGAGCCGCCCGGCTCCGGGCCGCCGGCCGATTGGCCTCCGGGGCCCCCGGGGTGAGACGATGCGCGTCGGTATCCGGTGACGACAGGGGCGGCCCGACCCCTCACCGGGGTGACAATCCGGACGCCGGCGCGGGGCCCTCCGGAGGGCTCGGCCGGCCGGGTGCGACACGCCGCGCCGACCTGGGACTCCTCACCCGGACGGACCCACCCGAGATGCGGCATCTCATATGTGAGATAAGCTCGGTCACATGATCGATGACTACCTCGCCCGGATCGGACAGCTCATTCGGGACGCACGTCAGCATCGCGGCTGGACACAATCCCAGCTTGCCGAGGCGCTCGGGACCAGTCAGAGCGCTATCAACCGCATCGAGCGGGGGAATCAGAACATCAGCCTTGAGATGATCGCCCGCATCGGAGAGGCGCTGGACAGCGAGATCGTCTCGCTCGGCTACGCCGGCCCGATGCACCTGCGGGTCGTCGGAGGGCGCCGCCTGCACGGCAGCATCGACGTCAAGACGAGCAAGAACGCCTGCGTCGCCCTGCTGTGCGCCACCCTCCTGAACTCCGGCCGCACCGTCCTGCGGCGCGTGGCCCGCATCGAGGAGGTCTTCCGCATCCTGGAGGTCCTCTCCTCGATCGGCGTGCGCAGCCGCTGGATCAACGAGGGCGCCGACCTGGAGATCATCCCCCCGGCCGAGCTGGACCTGGACGCGATCGACCACGAGGCCGCGCGGCGCACCCGCAGCATCATCATGTTCCTCGGGCCGCTGCTGCACCGGATGGACCAGTTCAAGATCCCCTACGCGGGCGGCTGCGACCTGGGCACCCGGACCGTCGAGCCCCACATGATGGCGCTGCGCCGCTTCGGCCTGGACGTCACCGCCACCGAGGGCGTCTACCACGCCACGGTGGACCGGAAGATCACGCCCACGCGCCCCATCGTCCTGACCGAGCGCGGGGACACCGTCACCGAGAACGCCCTGCTGGCCGCCGCCCGGCACGACGGCGTCACCGTGATCCGCAACGCCTCCTCCAACTACATGGTCCAGGACCTGTGCTTCTTCCTGGAGGAATTGGGCGTGCGGATCGAGGGCGTGGGCACCACCACCCTCACCGTCCACGGCGTGCCCGAGATCGACCGGGACGTGGACTACTCCCCCTCCGAGGACCCGGTCGAGGCGATGAGCCTCATCGCCGCCGCGGTCGTCACCGAGTCCCAGCTGACGATCCGGCGGGTGCCGCTGGAGTTCCTGGAGATCGAGCTGGCGGTGCTGGAGGGCATGGGCCTGGACCACGACCTGGGCCCGGAGTACGCGGCGGACAACGGCCGCACGCGGCTGGCGGACCTGACCGTGCGGCCCTCCAAGCTGGAGGCGCCGATCGACAAGATCCACCCCATGCCGTTCCCCGGCCTGAACATCGACAACGCGCCGTTCTTCGCCGCCATCGCGGCCTCCGCGCACGGCTCGACGCTGATCCACGACTGGGTCTACGACAACCGCGCCATCTACCTCACCGACCTCAACCGCCTCGGCGGCCGGCTCCAACTGCTGGACCCGCACCGGGTGCTGGTGGAGGGCCCCACGCGGTGGCGCGCGGCCGAGATGATGTGCCCGCCGGCCCTGCGCCCGGCCGTGGTCGTCCTGCTGGCGATGATGGCCGCCGAGGGGACCTCCGTCCTGAGGAACGTCTACGTCATCAACCGCGGCTACGAGGACCTGGCCGAGCGTCTGAACTCGGTGGGCGCGCAGATCGAGACCTTCCGCAACATCTGACGGACGCGCATCAGCGCTCCCGGCCGGTGCACGGGGAACGGCGGATTCCGCCGCCCGGCATAGCCTGTGGCCGAACTGGGGACAGTGATCACAGGACCCGTGAACGCCCGGCCGCTGGGAGGAGTTCCGTGATGGACCACGCACTGGACAACAGGCTGGAGCGGCGGCTCGACCGGCGGGCCAGCCGGCGCACCTCCGTCCTCTTCGGCGCCACCGTCGTGGCGGCCCTGGCTGCCTCCCCCTTTTTCGTGCTGTACGAACTGCTGCTCGGCGCGGGCGGACTGGCCGGCACGGCCCTGCTCCCCCGCCGCTTCCGTGACGGCACGGCCGGGATGACGGCCACCGTGATCTTCGCGGGCATCCTGGCCGGGAGCCTGCCGTACCTGGTGGCGGCGCCGTTCCTGTTCTAGCCCCGCCCGCCGTGGCCGTGTCGCTGTGGCCCGACGCCGGCCCCGCGGCGTAGACCGGACTCATGGACCAGCGAGGGACGTACCGGGGCCGCCGACGCCGCTACTTCATCCTGATGGGCGTCTGCCTGACGCTGTTCGTGGGGGCCTGGGCGGTGGTCCGCCTGTGGTCCGTTCCGGTGGCCATCGCGATGTGCGCGGTGGCGGCGGCGCTGCCGCCCGTCGCGGCGATCGTCGCCAACCGCCGCGGCCCCGGCGAGGGCTGAGCCGGCCCGGCTACCAGGGCAGGTCGCGGATCTGCTCCACGCACAGTACGAGGAAGAGGACGCCCGAGCCCAGCAGCATGACGTTGCTCAGCGGGCCGTTGCGCCAGAGGCGGGGCACGCGCGGGGAGTTCAGCAGCCACAGCAGGGTCAGCGCCAGGAAGGGCATGAACAGCGCGCCCAGCACCCCGTAGGCGAGGATCAGGCCCACCGGCTCGTCCAGGAACAGCAGGCCCATGGGCGGGAACGTCAGCCACAGCAGGTAGCCGCGGAAGGCCCAGGACCGCTCGGCGCGGGCCGGGCGCGCCTCCCCGGCCGTTTCCCCTGCTCGCCCGCGGGCCGCCAGGTGGGCCGTGAAGTCCGCGAAGAGCAGGCTGACGCCGTGCCAGACGCCGATCACCGAGCTGAAGGACGTCGCGAAGAAGCCGACCAGGAACAGCCGCGCCGTGGCCGTCCCGAAGCGGTCCTCCAGCACCTCCCCGACGTCCAGCAGGCCCCGGTCGCCCGTGGCCAGCGCCACGTCCGCCGCGTGCGTCAGCTCCGCGCCGATCACCAGCATGGCCACGACGAACAGGCCGGTGGTGGCATAGGCCACCCGGTTGTCCAGGCGCATCACCGGGATCCAGGACGGCCCCGACCAGCCCTTGGCCGTCACCCAGTACCCGTACGCGGCCAGCGTGATGGTGCCGCCGACGCCGCCGACCAGGCCGAGCGTGTAGACCACCGAGCCGTCCGGCAGCACCGGCAGCAGACCGGCGCCCATCGCGGCGGCGTCCGGGCCGACGCGGACGGCGAGGCCGACCACCACCAGGAACATCACGCCGACGAACAGGGTCATCAGCCGCTCCACGACGGCGTAGCGGTTGAACCACACGCAGGCCAGGCCCAGCAGCCCGGAGAGGATGCCCCAGGTGCGCAGCGAGGGCCCGTCCGGGAAGAGGGCGGCCAGCGGCAGGGCGCTGGCGGACATCGCGGTGGCGCCGTAGACGAAGCCCCAGACGACGATGTAGACGCCGAAGTAGGCCACGGCCCACCGGCCCAGGGACCGCCAGCCGTCGAAGACGGTGCGGCCGGTGGCCAGGTGCCAGCGGCCGGTCGCCTCGGCCAGCGAGATCTTGATCAGGCAGCCGAGGACGGCGGCCCACAGCAGGGTGTACCCGTACCGGCCGCCGGCCACGGCCGTGGCGACGAGGTCGCCCGCGCCCACGCCGGTGGCCGCGACCACGAGCCCGGGCCCGATCAGCCGCCAACGGGCCCCCGGAGGACGGTCGTTCTCCTGCCGCGCCCGCGCCGTCTCCGCCACCCCCGGAGTCTGCCCAGCGCGCCGCCGGGAATGCGCGGGTGCGAACGTGCGGACGGGCGCCGGGCGTTGGTTCCGCCGCGCGCCGCGCCGGAAATCGGGTGAGTGCGGGCCGGGGCCGCGACGATACTGGGCCGGGTGTTCCTGACCCTCTCCGCCGCCGGCGACGCCCGGCGCCCCGCAACGGACCTCGGCTTCCTGCTGCACAAACACCCCGGCAGGGCACAGGAGTTCTCGACCTCCGCCGGGACCGCGCACGTCTTCTACCCCGAGGCCGGGGAGCGCCGCTGCACCGCGGCGCTGCTGCTGGACGTCGACCCCGTGGCGCTGGTGCGCGCCCGCGGCCGGGGCGCCGCGCCGGACGCCGCCCTCGACCGCTACGTCAACGACCGCCCCTACGCCGCCTCTTCGCTGCTGGCGGTCGCGCTGGGGCAGGTCTTCCGGACGGCGCTGCGCGGCGTGTGCGCGGCGCGGCCCGAGCTGCCGGGGCGGCCGATGCCGCTGCGGATCGAGGTGCCGGCGCTGCCCGCGCGGGGCGGCCCCGAGGAGGTGCGGCGTCTCTTCGCGCCCGCGGGCTGGGAGGTGAGCGCCGAACCGGTGCCGCTGGACCCGCAGTTCCCCGGCTGGGGCGCCTCGCGGTACGTGCGCCTGATCCTGGAGGGCGAGGCGGTGCTGTCCGCGGCGCTGCGGCAGCTCTACGTGCTGCTGCCGGTGCTGGACGCCGCCAAGCACTACTGGATCACGGAGGAGGAGGTGGAGAAGCTGCTGCGGGCCGGGGACGGCTGGCTGGAGCATCACCCCGAGCAGCGGCTGATCGCCGGGCGGTACCTGGCGCACCGCTCGGCGCTGACCCGCCGGGCGCTGGAACGGCTCGAGCTGGCGCGGCTGGCGGCGGCCGACGACGCGGAGGCGGCGGAGCTGGACAACGCGGTGGAGGACCCGGCCGCGAGCGCGGAAGGCGAGGCCCCGGCGCCGCCACCGCTGGCCGCCCTGCGGCGGGAGGCGATCCTGGCGGCGGTGCGGGAGACCGGCGCCTCCCGGGTGATCGATCTGGGCTGCGGGGACGGGCAGTTGCTTGCCGCGCTGCTGAAGGACGGCGCGCTGTCGGCCGTTGCCGGGATGGACGTGTCCGTCCGGGCGCTGACCGTGGCGCGGCGGCGGCTGCGCGTGGAGGAGATGCAGCCGCGGCGGCGCGAGCGGCTGACGCTCTTTCAGGGCTCGCTGGTGTACACCGACGAGCGGCTGCGGGACTGGGACGCGGCGGTGCTCAGCGAGGTCGTCGAGCACGTGGACCCGCCGCGGCTCCCCGCCCTGGAGCACGTGGTGTTCGGCGCGGCCCGGCCCGGCGCGGTCGTGGTGACCACGCCGAACGCCGAGTACAACGTCCGCTATCCCTCGCTGCCCGCCGGGGAGTTCCGGCACGCCGACCACCGCTTCGAGTGGACGCGGGAGGAGTTCCGCGCCTGGGCGGAGGGGGTCGCCGCCCGCAACGGCTACGCGGTGGCCCTGCGCCCGGTCGGCCCGCGGGACCCTCAGGCCGGATCGCCCACCCAGCTCGCCCTGTTCACCCGACTTCCCGGCCCCGGCGCCGGGACGAAGGAGGTCGCGGCATGACGCGCCTCGACATACCCGACCTGTCGCTGGTGGTGCTGATCGGCACCACCGGCTCGGGCAAGTCCACGTTCGCCCGGCGGCACTTCCTGCCGACGCAGGTCGTCTCCTCCGACGTCTGCCGCGGCCTGGTCGCCGACGACGAGAACGACCAGGCCGCCACGCCCCAGGCGTTCGCCCTGCTGCACTACCTCGCGGGCCTGCGCCTGGCCGCCGGGCGCCTGACGGTGGTGGACGCCACCAACGTGCGGCGCGAGGCCCGGCGGAAGCTGGTCGAGCTGGCCCGGGAGCACGACGTGCTGCCGGTGGCGGTCGTGCTGGACATCCCGGAGCGGGAATCCGCGCGGCGCAACGCGGCCCGCCCCGAGCGCGCCTTTCTGCCGGGGCACGTGATCCCCCGCCAGAGCCGGGAGTTGCGGCGCTCGCTGCGCGGCCTGGAGCGCGAGGGCTTCCGGCACGTGCACGTGCTGCGCGGCACCGGGGCGGTGGAGGAGGCGGAGATCCGCCTCACCCGGCGGTACAACGACCTGCGGCACCTGGCGGGGCCGTTCGACCTGATCGGCGACGTGCACGGCTGCCGTTCGGAGCTGGAGACGCTGCTGAGCGGGCCGCTGGGGTACGTGCTGGAGCGGGACGAGCACGGGCGGGCCGTGGGCGCGCGGCACCCGGAGGGCCGCACGGCCGTGTTCGTCGGCGACCTGGTGGACCGCGGCCCGGACACCCCGGGCGTGCTGCGCCTGGTGATGGGCATGGCGGAGGCCGGGACCGCGCTGTGCGTGCCGGGCAACCACGAGAACAAGCTGGCCCGGCACCTCGCCGGCCGCAAGGTCCAGCTCACCCACGGCCTGCCGGAGACGGTGGAGCAGCTGGCGCGGGAGGAGGAGCGGGACCCTACCTTCCGGGAGCGGGTGCGGGCGTTCCTCGACGGGCTGATCTCGCACTACGTGCTGGACGGCGGCGCGCTGGTCGTCAGCCACGCCGGGCTGCCGGAGCGCTATCACGGGCGGACCTCGGGCCGGGTGCGCTCGCACGCGCTGTACGGGGACACCACGGGCGAGACGGACCAGTTCGGGCTGCCGGTGCGCTACCCGTGGGCGGAGGAGTACCGGGGGCGGGCGGCCGTGGTGTACGGGCACACGCCCGTGCCGCGCGCGGTCTGGCTGAACAACACGCTGTGCCTGGACACCGGGTGCGTCTTCGGCGGGGCGCTGACGGCGCTGCGCTGGCCGGAGCGGGAGATCGTGGACACCCCGGCGGAGCGCGTGTGGTACGAGCCGGTGCGCCCGCTCGCCCCCGCCTCTGTCTCGGACGGGGCGGCGGCGCGGCCTCCGGCCATCGACGACGTGCAGGGGCGGCGGGTGATCACCACCGCGCACGCCGGGCGGCTGGCGGTGCGGGAGGAGAACGCGGCGGCGGCCCTGGAGGTGATGAGCCGCTTCGCGGTGGACCCGCGGCTGCTGATGTACCTGCCCCCGACCATGGCGCCCTGCGCGGCCTCGGCCGAGGAGGGGTACCTGGAGCACCCCGCGGAGGCCTTCGCAGCCTACCGGGAGGCGGGCGTGCGCGAGGTGCTGTGCGAGGAGAAGCACATGGGCTCGCGGGCCGTGGTGCTGGTGTGCCGGGACGCGGAGACCGCGGCGAAGCGGTTCGACGCGCCGCCGGGCGTGTCCGGCGCGGTGCACACCCGCACCGGGCGGCCGTTCCTGAGCGACGCCGGGCCGCTGCTGCGGCGGGTGGCGGACGCGGTCGGGGCCGCCGGGCTGTGGGAGGAGCTGGGGACCGACTGGCTGCTGCTGGACGCGGAGATCCTGCCGTGGTCGTTCAAGGCGGGCGGGCTGGTGCGCGGCCAGTACGCGGCGGTGGGCGCGGCGGCGCGGGCGGCGTTCCCCGGCGCGCTGGCGGCGCTGGAGGCGGCGGCCGGGCGGGGGGTTCCGGTGGAGGGGGTGCTGGCGCGCCAGCGGGAGCGGGCCGAGGACGCGGGGGCGTTCGCGGCAGCGTACCGGCGCTACTGCGGGCCGGCCGAGGAGGAGGGGCTGGCGGGGGTGCGGCTGGCGCCGTTCCAGGTGCTGGCGGTGGAGGGGCGCTCGCTGGCGGCGGCGCTGCCCCACGATGAGCAGCTGGCGCTGATCGACCGGCTGGTGAGCCGCGATCCGCTGCTGGCCCCGACGCGGCGGCTGGCGGTGGACACCGGCGACCCGGCCTCGGTGGCCGAGGGCACCCGGTGGTGGCTGGAGCTGACGGAGGCCGGGGGCGAGGGGATGGTCGTCAAGCCGCGGGCGGCGTTCGTGCGCGGCGCGGACGGGCGGCCGGCGCAGCCGGGCCTGAAGTGCCGGGGCCGGGAGTACCTGCGGCTGGTGTACGGCCCGGAGTACGCCCGGCCGGCGCACCTGGCGCGGCTGCGGGAGCGGAACCTGGGCCATAAGCGGTCGCTGGCGCTGCGGGAGTACGCCCTGGGGCTCGAGGCGCTGGAGCGGCTGGCCGTGGGCGAGCCGCTGTGGCGCGTGCACGAGGCGGTCTTCGCGGTGCTGGCGCTGGAGTCGGAGCCGGTGGACCCGCGGCTGTGACCCCGCCGTCACCGCCTGTCGTCACCGCGGGTGCGCGCCCGGGCCGGGCCCGGTGGCCGGCGGCGCGCACCCGCTCACGCGCCCGCAGAATGGGGCCATGACGTTCCATGTCGACTCCGAGACCGGGCGGCTGCGCCGGGTGATCCTCCACCGCCCGGGCCTCGAACTGAAGCGCCTGACGCCGAGCAACAAGGACGAGCTGCTCTTCGACGACGTGCTGTGGGCGCGCCGGGCGCAGCAGGAGCACGACGTCTTCGCGGAGAGCCTGCGCTCCCGGGGGGTGCGGGTGTACCTGTTCGGGGAGCTGCTGGCCGAGAGCCTGGACGTGCCGGCCGCGCGGGCGCTGGTCCTGGACCGGGTCTTCGACGAGCGGGAGTACGGGCCGCTGGCGACGGACCGGCTGCGGGCGGCGTTCGACGCGCTGCCGACCGGGGAGCTGGCCGAGGCGCTGATCGGCGGGGTGACCAAGCGGGAGTTCCTGGCCGCGCACGCCGAGCCGTCCTCGGTGCGGTTCCACGTCATGGGCATGGACGACTTCCTGCTGCACCCGCTGCCCAACCACCTCTTCGCACGCGACACCTCGGCCTGGGTCTACGACGGGGTGGCGATCAACGCCATGCGCTGGCCGGCGCGGCAGCGCGAGAGCGTCCACTTCGAGGCCGTGTACGGGTACCACCCGCTGTTCACGGGCCCGGAGGCGGGGGGCTTCCACGTGTGGGCTGACGGTCAGGGCGCCCACCCCTCCACGATCGAGGGCGGGGACGTGCTGGTCCTGGGGAACGGCGCGGTGCTGGTGGGCATGAGCGAGCGGACCACGCCGCAGGCCGTGGAGCTGCTGGCGCGGCGGCTGTTCGAGGCCGGGTCGGCGCGGACCATCGTGGCGCTGGACATGCCCAAGCGGCGGGCGTTCATGCACCTGGACACGGTGCTGACGATGGTGGACGGCGAGACGTTCACGCAGTACGCGGGGCTGGGGATGCTGCGCTCCTACACGATCGAGCCGGGCGGGGACGGGCGGGAGCTGAAGGTCACCGACCACGCGCCGGAGCACATGCACCGGGCGATCGCGGCGGCGCTGGGCCTGGGGGCGATCCGGGTGCTGACGCCGGTGCAGGACGTGCACTCGGCCGAGCGGGAGCAGTGGGACGACGGGTGCAACGTCCTGGCCGTCGAGCCGGGCGTGGTCCTCGCCTACGAGCGGACGGTCACGGCCAACGCGCACCTGCGCGACCACGGCTTCGAGGTGATCGAGATCCCCGGCAGCGAACTGGGCCGAGGCCGCGGCGGCCCCCGCTGCATGAGCTGCCCCATCGAACGCGACCCGGTCCCCTGACGGGCACCGCCCCGGCCCCCGCCGGTCGGCTCCGGGAAAAGGGGATGCATAGCCATGAGGACATTCGTATATAATTCCAACCCATACCCGCGCGACATACGGAGCCGCCATGCCGTCCGAGCTCACGGGCCGCCATCTGCTGAGGGAACTGGACCTTTCTCCCGAGGAGTTCCGGTCGCTGACCGGGCTTGCCGCCGAGTTGAAGGGGGAGCGGCGGGCGGGGGTGGAGGTGCCGCGGCTGGGGGGGAAGCATGTGGCGCTGATCTTCGAGAAGAGCTCGACGCGGACCCGCTGCGCCTTCGAGGTGGCCGCCGCGCACCAGGGGGCCGCCACCACCTACCTGGACCCGGCCGGCTCGCACATCGGCTACAAGGAGTCCGCACGGGACACCGCCCGGGTGCTGGGGCGGATGTTCGACGCCATCCAGTACCGGGGCAGCGAGCAGCGGGTGGTGCAGGAGCTGGCCGCCCACGCGGGAGTGCCGGTCTACAACGGGCTGACCGACGACTGGCACCCGACGCAGATGCTCGCCGACGTGCTCACCATGACCGAGCACAGCTCCAAGCCGCTGGAGTGGATCGCCTTCGCCTACCTCGGCGACGCGCGTAACAACATGGGCAACTCCTATCTGGTGACCGGCGCGCTGCTCGGCATGGACGTGCGGATCGTGGCGCCCCGGGCGCTGTGGCCCGACGAGGCGGTGCGGGCCGAGGCGCGGACGGTGGCGGAGCGGACCGGGGCGCGGATCACGCTCACCGAGGACGTCGCCGAGGGGGTCTACGGCGCGGACTTCGTGGCCACGGACGTGTGGGTCTCGCTGGGCGAGCCGAAGGAGGTGTGGGAGGAGCGGATCGCGCTGCTGCGGCCGTACGCCGTCACCATGGACGTGCTGCGGGCCACGGGGAACGCCGACGTCCGCTTTCTGCACTGCCTGCCGGCCTTCCACGACCTGGGCACCCAGGTCGGGCGGGAGATCCACGAGCGGTACGGGCTGGACTCGCTGGAGGTCACGGACGAGGTCTTCGAGTCCGGGCACTCGGTCGTCTGGGACCAGGCGGAGAACCGCCTGCACACCATCAAGGCCGTCCTGGTCGCCACGCTCGCCGGCTGAGCCGGGCGCCCCGGGCGGGCGCTCAGGAGGGTATGAGGGGCCTCCAGTACTGGCGGTGCCCGGAGCCGTCGCGGACGACGGCGCCCAGCTTCTGGACCTCCTCGCGCAGCTCCTCCGCGTCCTGGCGTGACTTCTTCCGCAGCGCCGACTCGCGGGCCTTCAGCAGGGCGTTCACCCCCGCCGGGGCCTCGGGGGCGCCGGGGACCCAGCGGCGGAAGTGCTCGGCGTAGGGGTCGCCGCCGTCCCGCCAGGGGTAGCCGTGCGCCGCGAAGGCCGCCGCCAGGGCCTCGGCCCCGCCCTCGGGCTCCTCCCGCAGCAGCTCGCGGGTGTCCGGGGCGAGGACGACCAGCCGCTTCCCGTCGAGGAAGACGGCCGCCACGTCCTCCCGCCGGAGGGTGCGGGTCCGGCCGTCCTTGTCCAGGCGTATCCGGTCGTCGGTGAGGGTGATCCTCAGGCAGGTGAGGACCGCCAGGAACGCGAGACCCGCACCCAGCAGCAGCCCGGTGCCGGCCAGCGCCGCGGCCACCCACGGCCCCTCCCAGGAGGCGATCAGCTCCAGCGGGCCCTCCAGCGGCGCCCAGGGCAGGCCCGTGGCCCCGTCCGCGACCGGCGGCAGGAGGAAGCCCAGCACGATCCCCAGCGCGGGCAGCCCGGCCCACAGCAGCAGCCGCTCCCCCGGGGTGAGCCCCACCACGGTGACCCGGCCCTCCTCGGCGCCCGCGGCGGGCCCCATGCCGGTGTCCGGCTTCTCGCTCGACCTCGACCTCGACCTCGACCTCGACCTCATGCGATTACGCTAAGCGACGATCTCGCCCCAGAACAGTCACCGAAAGGTGGATTTCCCGGTCGCGGAGGCCGACTTTAGTCGTACACGAGGGCCCCGGCGCGGCGCTCAGCAGTCGCAGGAGCAGTCGCAGCCGCCCCCGTCGCCGCCGCCCTCGCCGCCGCAGGTGCAGCAGTCGGCGCACTGGGAGCAGCAGTCGCAGCACTCGCAGCAGTCCGAGCACTTCTGGCACCAGGACTGGCGCTCCTCGCCCGTCCACGGGTCGTGGTAGGGGTCGCGGCAGCACATCTGGCAGGAGCAGCACATCAGCGCCCACACCGTGCAGCCCCCGATCAGGCCGCGGCGCCTGCCCCGGCGCGGCGGCGGGGGCGGGTCGCCGCCCGGCGGGACGAAGCCCGGCGGCACGTGGCCGGGCGGGACGTACCCCGGCGGGACGTGGGAGGCCGTGCCGTGGCCGACGGCCCCGTGCCCCGCCGCCCCGTGGGGGCAGGCGGGGCCGAAGACGCGGTCGACGGCGCGCCGCAGCTCGTTGCCCAGCAGGGCCCGCGTCAGCCGCCGGTCGGTGAACTCCGCCTCGCGCAGCGCCAGCCGGACGCCGAGCACCGCGTCGTCGCACAGCCGCCGCACCTCCTCGCGCGGGGTGCCGGTGGCGGTGACCGGGTTCCACGCGCCGGCCGCCGCGTCCCGCCCCTGGTCCTCCACCGCGTCCAGCAGGTGCGCGATCCGGCCGAACAGCCGCCCGGCCTCGGCCAGTCGCGGGGCGTTCGCGGGCCGCCCGGCCAGGTGTGCGGTGTGCGCGAAGGCCGCGGCCGTGGCGGCCTCGGTGGGCGCGGTGACTTCGAGAATCGGGGTGCCCGGCCCGGCCAGGGCCTCGACCTCCGGCTGCCGGTCCACGGCCTCGACCAGCACCGCGGTGTCGAAGCCGACGCCCGCCCCGCCGCGCGCCCCGGCCGCGTCCCAGCCCCTGGCCACCCGGCGCGCCGCCGCGGCCATCGTCCGGCGCGCGAACACCCCGTCCCCGTCCGCGACATGGTCGCGCAGCTTCGCGGAGGCCAGCACCAGGGACACGGACGCGGCCAGCCGCGCCCCCTCCCCGTCGGCGACCGTCGCGGACCGCATCCCGCGCAGCGCGCAGGGGCCGGCCTTGCGCCGCCCGAGCGTTCCCGGCTCGCGCTGCGCGTCGTGCAGCACGGATATCAGCAGGCCGTCGTAGTTGGTGGCGATCCGCGCCGCCTGGCCGTGGGTACCGCGCAGCGCGAGGCAGAGCCCGCAGAGGTGGCCGAGCCACTCGGCCCCGAGTCCCCCGGGCAGCCGGTGCCGGCACGGTCTGATGATTCCGAACACGAACGTCCCCCTGTGGCGCGCCTTTTCGGCCGGTCATGCTACGGCACGCCCGCGGCCGGGCTCCGGCCCGTCCACCGCCGCGGGAAACGCCCGCCAGGGCCAACGCCCGCCGCACGCACCGGCGGAGGGGCCGGCGTTCCCCAAGGGATGCGGGAGGAGAGGGAGAAGGAGGGGGACCGCGGGCCGGCTTCTGTAACGCGGGGAAGCGGTGGCCGCCGGCGCGCGGTCCCTCCGGAGACGTGGCACCTCTGCCCTGCACAGCGGAGGTACCGGCGACTCGTGAGGGAAGTCTGCCCGTCGCGCGCCCCGCGCGCCATCACCGCACGTGCGATTTCGGTCGCGATGCGTGGCGTTCTTGCTCGCGAGCGGTGACCGATCCCTCACGCCGCGCAGCCGTCACCTGCACGTTCATACGGAGACGGGGGTGCGGCGCCGCGCCCCCGCCGCCCGTCAACACGGCCTGAATTCACGGTTTCGACGTGTTCCTCGCCACAGAACCCCAGGTCAGGGACATATGCCATGGCTAACTCCCCGCCAGGGCGGTCCGTATCCGGGCGATCAGCTCGGGCCCGACCCGGCAGCAGCCCCCGATCAGGCGGGCCCCCGCGCCCCGCCACACCAGCGCCAGGAGCGGGTCGAAGACCGCCTCGCCCCGCCACTCGCCCGTCTCCGCGTCCCACTGCTCGCCGCTGTTGGGGTAGGCCACCGCGGGCTTCCCCGTCACCTCGGCGGCGAGCCGTACCGCGGCCGTCACCTCGCCCGGGGCGCAGCAGTTGACGCCCACCGCGATCACGTGGTCCGCCTCGGCGGCGAGCGCGAACGCCTCCGCGAGCGGCTGCCCGGCCCGGGTCCGCTCCCTCTCCGCGGTGAACGACAGCCACACCGGGATGCCGCAGTCCCGCGTCGCGCGCAGCAGCGCCCGCGCCTCCTCCGCGTCCGGGACGGTCTCCAGCGCGAGCACGTCGGGAGCGGCGGCGGCCAGGGCCTCGACGCGCGGGCGGTGGAAGCGTTCCAGCTCCGTGACGGAGAGCCCGTAACGCCCGCGGTACTCGCCGCCGTCCCCGAGCACCGCCCCGTAGGGGCCCACGGAGGCCGCCACGTACGGGGCGCCCGCGGCGCGCGCCAGGCGCACGCTCTCCCCGAACAGCCGCGCGGCGGCGGCCCGTCCGATCCCGTGGCGGGCGAAGCCCTCGAAGGAGGCCTGGTAGCTGGCGGTGGTGATCACCTCCGCCCCGGCCCGGACGTGGGCGGCGTGCGCGGCGGCGACGCGCGCCGGGTCCTCGGCGAGCGCGCGGGCCGTCCACAGGCCGCCGGAGAGGTCGCAGCCCTCGGCGCGCAGCGCGTCGGAGAGGCCGCCGTCCAGCACGAGGGTGTGCTCGTGCAGGGGCGGCGGCCCGGGTGGCGGGCTCGCGTTCACGGCAGTTGGGGCCTCACCTGGTTGGCGATCAGTTCGAGGTGGTCCAGGTCGGGGAGGTCGAGGATCTGGAGGTAGATCCGCGAGGAGCCGGCCTCCAGGTACCGGCCGATGCGGTCGACGACCTCGTCCGGGCTGCCGGCCAGGCCGTTCCTCCTCAGCTCGGGCACCTCGCGGCCGATGGCGGCGGCGCGGCGGGCGATCTCGGCCTCGTCCCGGCCGACGCAGGCGACCAGGGCGTTGGAGTACACCAGGTCGTCCCCCTTGCGCCCGGCCTCCTCGGCGGCCCGCCGGACGCGGGCGAACTGCGCGGCGCTGTCCTCGGCCGAGGCGAAGGGCACGTTGAACTCGTCGGCGTAGCGGGCCGCGAGGCGCGGCGTGCGCTCCTTGCCGGTGCCGCCGATGATGACCGGCACGCGCCGCTGGACGGGCTTGGGCAGCGCGGGCGAGTCCGTGAGCCGGTAGTAGGTGCCCTCGAAGGTGAACGTCTCGCCGGGCGGCGTCTCCCACAGTCCCGTGACGACGGCAAGCTGCTCCTCGAACCGGGGGAAGCGGGCGGCGGGGAACGGGATGCCGTAGGCCGTGTGCTCGGCCGCGAACCACCCGGCACCCAGGCCGAGTTCGATCCGGCCGCCGGACATGGCGTCGACCTGCGCGACCTGGATGGCCAGCACGCCGGGCAGCCGGAAGGTGGCGGCGGTCATCAGGGTGCCCAGGCGGATGCGGCTGGTCTCGCGGGCCAGGCCGGCCAGGGTGATCCAGGCGTCCGTGGGCCCGGGCAGGCCGTCCACGCCGCCCATCCTGAGGTAGTGGTCGGAGCGGAAGAAGGCGTCGTAGCCCAGCTCCTCGGTGGCCCTGGCCACGGCCAGCAGGGTGTCGTAGTCGGCGCCCTGCTGGGGCTCGGTGAAGATGCGCAGTTCCATGTCCGCCATTCTCGTCCGGTCTTCTCACGGGTGCCCGGCGCGGGGCGGGGGCGCGGCGTCGGCGGGGGTGAGCAGGGCCGTCTCGCCGGGCGCGATGTCGGGCCGCAGGACCATCGGGCCGGCGCCGGGCCGGAAGAGCAGGATGTCGCCGGGGGCCAGGGCGGCGGTGGCGCGGGCGGCCTCCTCGCCGAGCGCGGCCCCGGCGCCCTCGGCGAACCGGGCGTCGAGCGCGAGCAGCGCGTCGGGCGCGGTCCAGAACGCGGAGCGGCGCGGCGCGGCGGGCGCCACGTGCACGGCGGTGCGCCAGGCCCCGGCGGCCGACGCGGCGGAGGGGGGCCGGCGCAGCTCGCTGACCAGGGCCTGCGGCCCGTCGTCCACGGCGGGCGGGGCGGGCGGCGGGACGGGCTGGGCCTCCGCCTCCTCGGCCACGGTCAGGCGCTCACCGGCCGCCGTCTGCAGGGCGCGCCAGGGGCCGGGGGCCCGGGTGGCGGCGGTGACGCGGGCGCCGACGGCGAGCAGGCGCAGCGCGACGAGGCGGGCGAAGAGGGGGTCGCCGAGCACGGCGATCCTGCTTCCCGCGGGCCCGGGGCCCGGCAGCGCGACGGGCCGCCCGTCGCGCGCGGTCCCGAGGTGCACCCCGGCGAAGGCCGGCTCCAGCGGGACGGCCCGCTCGGGCCGCTCGTCGTCCCGCCACTCCACGGCGGACAGGCCGCCGCTCACCTCGCGGCTCCCGTTGGGTGAACGGCCGGGGCGGGCGTGGCGCGGTGCCCTGCGGGCGGCCGGGGGCCGGGCGGCAGCGCGAAGGCGTCGCCGTTCCCGGGCGCTGCGGGCTGCGCGGGCGGGTGCGGGGTCATCGGGCGGCTCCCGTTGGGTGAACGGCCGGGGCGGGCGTGGCGCGGACACGTGCGGCGGGCGGGGTCGTGAAGCCGGTCGCCTGGGCGAGGGTGTGGGGTGGGTAGGCGACCGGGAGGGTGGCCAGGAGGCCGGCGGCCTGGTCGGGGACCGGGGGGCCGGCCGCGCCCGAGGCGGCCAGCCGGTCGCGTTCGCCCGCCGCGTGCTGGGCGAGCGTGGAGACCACGCGCACGGCCGTGCGCACCCGCAGGGACCGGCCCTCGCGGGTGAGGGTGGCGGCGGCGACGGCCCGGTCGGCGGCGCAGGCCGCCAGCGCGGCCAGCAGGCGGGACCACTCCTCGCGGGTGCTCACGCGCGCGCCCAGCGTGCAGTGGGTGGCGGCGGAACCGGCCCAGCCCCCGGGCAGGGCGCGGCCCGCGCCGGAGGCGTCGCCCGCCTGGCGCAGCAGTTCGCGCAGCGCGTCCGCGCCGAGCGGGGTGGTGGGCGCGCCGGCGGCCCTGAGGCGGGCACGCAGCCGGCCCGTCGCGGCGGCGACGGCGGCCCTGGCCCCGGCCGCTCCCCCGCCGCGCCGCGCGGCGGCCTCGGGCGCCTCGAACGGCTCGTGGCGCACGACGAGGAAGGCCCGGACGGCGACGGGCCGCCCGCCGGTGGGTAGCTGCCGGTAGGCCACGGTCGGGGCGTAGCGGTAGTGGAAGTCCCAGGGCGGGACGCCGAATTGCTCGACCAGGAGCTGGGCGGCGGCCGGGCGGGCGGGGTCCTCGTCCAGCCAGCGGCCGATCAGCCCGGCCGGCAGCGGGGGGAGCGTTCCGCCGGGGAAGGCCAGGACGGCGGCGTGGCCGCGCCCGTCCGACAGGACGCCCAGCGGCGGGCCGTTGCGGTCGGGGGTCTCCACGACGTCCAGGGCGGGCAGCAGCGCGTGGACGAGGCCGAGGCCGCTCCCCGGGGGCGCGGCGCCCGGGGCGTCCTCGGCCACGGCCGTCAGCCGCCGGTCCACGCGGGCCAGCGCCCCGGCCACGACGGCCGCCCCGGCCCCGGCCAGGGTCCAGCCCCAGGCTCCCTGCCACGCCGCACCGGCGGCGACGCCGCCCAGCCCGGCTTCCACGGCGACGACCCGCCCCCGGCCGAACGCCCGTGCTCGCGGCGCCCGTTCGGGCTCGGGAGCGCCGCGCCGGGCCCGGCGGCGCCCGGCCGCGCCGCCGGGCCCGGCCTGGACGGGAGCCGCCGCACCGGGCACGCCGCCGGAAAGGCTGGTGGGTGGGGTCACGGGGTGTCCTCCTGTGTGCTGCGCCGCCGTGTACGGCCGGGCGGCGGCGCCGTCGCCCGGCCTCGGCGCCGCCGGTGGGGGCGCGGGGTCGCGGTGGCGGGTCATCCTGCGGCCTCCGTGTCGCCGGGGTCCGTGCCGCCGGGGTCCGTGCCGCGCTGTTCGCGGGAGGCCGCGTCCGGGTCGAGGACCGGGCCCGTGGGGAGGAGGGCGACGAAGGTGCGGGGGACCGAGGGGGCGTCGGCGGGCGCGTAGCCGAGGCGTTCGACCGCGTCGGCTGAGGCGAAGGCGTAGGCCGTGCCGCCGTCGGTGACCAGGGTGTGCGTGCCGCCGGCGCCCGCCGAGGTCGTGGCGCGGACCACGGCGCCCGAGCCGGGCGGGAGGTAGATCGCGTCGAGCAGCCCCAGGCGTTGCCCGTCCGCGCTGCGCACCGGGGTCAGGCCCGCCGGCTCGGGCATGGCGGGCGGGAGGTGGACGGTGGCCTGCCAGGGCGCGTCGCCCGGGCGGCCTCCGGGCGGGGTGGAGACGCACACCGGCTGGTCGCGCCCGGGGTCCTCCGCGGCGGGCAGCGCGTCGGGCCAGGCCGGGTCGCCGGGGGCCGCGGCGGCGGAGCGGGGCGCGCGGGCGGCGCCGGTGGCGCCGATGGCGTGGTCGGCCGCGGCCCCGGCGGTGAGCAGCGCGTGGACCAGCGGCGAGACCGAGACCAGGCCGTCCGAACGCACCAGGTAGTACTGCGGGTTGGGCCCGCCCGTGTCGGTGTGCGCGAGGTCGCCGACCGCCGCCGCGAAGGGCAGGGCCGCGGCGGGGGCCCGCCCGGCGTCCCGGGGCGGGGGCGGAGTGGCCAGGGCCGGACCCTCGGGGAGCGTGGCGAGGATCGCGCGCGGAAGCTGGACGGGCGTGACCCGCTGAAGGCCGAGGAGTTCCGCGACGGGGGCCTCAAGGGCGTAGCGGCGGCCCTCGGTGAGCAGCCACAGCCCGCCGTCCTCGGCCTGCGTCAGCACCGTGGCGCCGGGGCCCCGGGCGGGGACGCCCGCGAGGTAGAGGGCGGTGGCGGTCGGGGCGCCGCCGGTCTCCGAGGGGGTGGCGCACAGGGTCCAGTCCTCGGAGAGCAGGTCGTCGGGGCCCGGCAGGGCGTCGGGCGCGCCGGGGATGCCCACGGGCAGGCCGCGCGGCGCGTCGTCCAGCACGGACTGGCGCACCTCGGTCAGCCGCCCGCCGCCCACCAGCAGGGCGGAGGCGAGGTTGAGGGCGGGGTGCACGGTGCCGTCGTCCACGACGTAGCGGTCGCCGTCGCCGCCCGCGACGACGGCCCCGTTGTCGGGGAGGGCGGGGCCACGGCCGCCGCCGAGCCAGCCGGCGATACCGAAGCCGGCCATGACGAGGATGCCGATGGCCACGCCGCCGCCCAGCGCGCGGTTGAGGCGGCGCCGGGGGTCGAGGCGGGCCTCGTCGGCGCCGCGCAGGAGGCTGGTGGTGCGGCGGCGGTGGTCGTAGGCGTACGCCTCGGCCTGTTCGCGGGTGGTGGCCATGGATGGGATCTATCGCTTCCGTTCGGGAGAACGCCCGGGGTCGGCGCCGGCCAGCCAGTCCAGGGCGGGCGGGGCGGTGGGCCGGGCGGCCGGGGTCGGGGCGGCGTCGGCCGGGCCGGGACCGGCGCGCCAGTCGCGGCGGGCGGCGCGGCGGACGGCGGGCGCGCCGAGCAGGCCGAGGAGAACGGCCAGCAGCAGGCCGCCGGACCAGGCCAGGGCGGTTGCGGCGGCCGGGCTCAGCGGCGGCTCCTCCTCGGGGAGGGCCTGCACCGGGATGTGGCCGGGGAGGGCGGGGCCGCCGGGGCGGCCGGGCTCCGCGAGCAGGGTGAGGGCGCCGAAGGGGTCCACGAGCCCGGCGCCGGTGCGGTCGTTGGGTCCGCCGCCCACGGGGGTGGCGGCGGCGGTGAGGCGGGCGGCGACCTCGGCCGCGGGCAGCTCGGGGAACCGGGAACGCACCAGGGCCGCCGCGCCCGAGACCTGGGCGGCGGCCACGCTGGTTCCGGACTCGACGCGGTAGCCGGAGCCGCCGGGGGCGGCGACGGCCAGCTCCTGGCCGTAGGCGGCCAGGTCCACCCAGGGGCCGGAGTTGGAGGAGTCCAGGGGCTGCCCGTCCTCGCCGACCCCGCCCACGGCGAGGACGCCGTCGTAGGCGGCCGGGTACATGCGGCCTCCGGCCGCGCCCTGGTTGCCCTCGTTGCCCGCGGCGGCGACGAGGAGGACGTCGGCGGCGACGGCGCGGGCGACGGCCTCGCGCAGCTCGGGGTAGTCGGTGGGGACGGCGAGGGAGAGGTTGACGACCTGGGCGCCGGCCTCGACCGCGTCGTCCAGGGCGGCGGCCAGCAGCGCGGCGGTGGCCTGCTCGACGCCGTCCGCGATCCGGACCGGGTAGACGGCCGCGCCGGGGGCGACCCCGGCCATCCGGTCGCCCTCGGCGCGGCGGGCGGCGATCAGTCCGGCCACGGCGGTGCCATGCCCCTCGCAGTCCTGGGCGGGTTCGGGGCTCGCGCGGGTGAAGCCGCGCTCGTCCGCGACCAGGGCGAACTCGCTGCCGCGCCGCACCGAGGCGGCCAGGTCGGGGTGGCGGGCGTCCACCCCGGAGTCGACGACGGCGACGGTCACGCCCTCGCCGGTGGCCAGGTCCCACGCCTGGCGCAGCCCGAGCTGCGCGATCAGGGGGTACGGCCCGAGCCCGTCCGGCAGCTCCTCCCCCACGACCTCCCGCCGGCACGGCGCCGCCTCCGCGGTCTCGGCCACGGCCCCGGGCCCGAGGACCCCGACGAGGGCGAGCCCCGCGACGAGCGCTCCGCGCGCGGCGGCTCGCCGCCCGGCCGGGACCGGCTCTCGCAGGTCCCGGCCCGCGCGCGGGGCTCCCGGCACCGCCGGGCACGGCTGCGTCGGTTCCGGCACCGGATCGGCGGCCTGCCGGAGCACGTCGGCCGCTCGGCCCCGCGGCACGGTCAACGGCCGTGCCGCCACCCTGACGCGCCGTGCCATCGCCCGCAGCCGGGCAGCGAGGTGAGGCGCGCGGCCTCCTGGCGGCCGGCGGCGCCCGGCCCCGTCAGCGCCCGGCCCGGAGGCGCACGCCCCGGGACGGCCGAAGCCCGGCGGCGCGACGTGCCCGGGCGGCGCCCCGGCCGTCGGCCGGGGCACGTCGTCGGGCTCGCCGGACGGCACGGTCAACGGCCTCGCCGCAGGACGTTCAGCAGGACGTTCAGCAGGACGTTCAACGGCCCGGCCGGGCGGCGCCCCGGGCGACAGCCGTGCTTCGGCGGGACGTTCAACGGCTCCGCCCGGTGCCGCGTTCGACGGCCCCACCGTGGCAGGACCTTCCTCGGGCCGACGCGGTGACACGGTCACCGGCCGTGGCGCGGCGGCGCGTTGCGGCCCGGCCTGGGCCCCGGCCGTCCGGGGACGGCCGGGGGCGGCGTTCGGCCCGGCCGTGCCGGGGAATTCGTGTCCCACTCCGCTCACGCCCTCAGGTCCAGGAGGGCCGTGTAGACCTCCCAGGCGGCCAGGGTCAGGGGGACGACGGCCAGCAGGAGGGCCGTTTCGAGGAGGTCGAGGGCGCGGGAGGCGCGGGGGTTGGTGCGGACGCGGCCGGCGAAGAGGGCCGTGGCGCCGGAGATCAGGGCGACGGCCAGGGCGGCGGGGAGGAGGGCCCCGAGCAGCGGTGCGGTCTCGCCGCGCGCGTCCAGCACCGTGAACGCGGCGGCGCCCGCCGCCCCGGCCAGGGCCGTGGCCAGGGGAACGGCCGTCTGCGCGGCGTCGCGGAAGAGGCGCGCGCGCAGCAGCGTCAGCAGCACCAGCGTTCCGCCGAGCACGCCCGGCCACAGGCCGTCGTCCGCGAAGAGCACCAGCGTTCCGCCTCCGGCGACGACGTGGCTGCCCGTCAGCAGGCCGGCCAGCAGGCGGCGGGCGCGGGCGACGCGGGCGGCGAGCTGGTCGTGGGCGAGCTGGCTGGGCAGGGCCTTCAGCTCGTCGGGGGTGGCCGCGACCTGCGGCGCGGGAATGCGGGCCACCCGCAGGGCCACGGCCGGCCAGGCCGTGGTCAGCGCGAGGGCGAGCGGGGCGGCGACGGAGGCGGCCCGCGCGGGGCCGGCGTCGCTCAGGGCGCAGATCAGGGGTCCCGGCGCGGCCAGGGCCCCGGCCGTCACCAGGGCGGTGAACGTCCCGTCCCCGCCGCCGATCAGGACCGGGCCGAGCGCGCCGACGGCGGCCAGCACCGCGCAGGCCAGCAGCAGGTGGCCCGCGCCCCAGCCGTCGCCGGTGCCCAGCAGCCGGGCCGCGCCGAGCATCGCGGGCGGGGCGGCCAGGACCCCGGCGAACGTCCCCGCGCCCGTGTCCGCGAAGGCGCGGGAGGCCAGGACGCCGACGGCCAGGGCGAAGGCGGCGACGGCCAGTCCGAGCCAGCCGGGCAGCCGCCCGGGGGCGGCGGCCAGCGCGCCGCAGGCCGCGAGGGTGGCCAGGGCGGTGAGCGCGGCGGCGGCGCGGCGGGTGGCGGCGGCCGGCCAGGGGGCGCGGACGGCGCGCTCGCCGATGACCTCGACCACGTCGTCGTACAGCGGCTCGGGAACGTCCTCGGCGCCGTGGCCGAGGAAGAGCAGGTCGCCCTCGGCCACGCCCTGGGCGGCGAGCCCGGCGGCGGGGTCCAGGCGCGTGCCGTCGGCGCGGCGCAGCACCCAGCCGCCGTGCCGCGTGCCGCCGTCGGGGCCGGGGTCCTGCCCGGCGTGGGTCAGCAGGGTGGGCAGGAGGCGGGCCAGGGGCACCGAGGCCGGGACGGCCAGGTCGGCCCGCCCGGCCGGCCCGGCCAGGCCGATCCGGACGAACTCGACGGCGGGCGGCGCGCTCCCGGTGGCCGCGGCGGGTCCGGGGGGCGTGGTGGCGGAGGTGGTCATGGCGCCTGCGTTCCGGTGGAGGCGGTCAGGGGCGAGTCGGCGCGGGCGAGCTGGACGGGGACGTTGCCCAGGCGGCGGTGGAGGAGGAGGCCGCGGCCCTTGCGGCGCCGGGCGGACTTGACGCCCCAGATCGGCATCTCATCCTGCGGGACGGACAGCAGCACGGCGGGGACGTTCAGCTCCTTGAGGCGGCCGAGGACCGGGTCGGTGACGGCCCGCGAGGCGCCGCCGGCCTGGCGGGCGAGGTAGAGGTGCAGGCCGATGGACCGGGCGGAGGGCAGGAAGTCCAGCAGGTGGCGCAGGGGGTTGCCGCGGCTGGTGGCGACGAGGTCGTAGTCGTCCACGAGAAGGTAGATCTCGGGGCCGGTCCACCAGGAGCGGTCGCGCAGCTGCTCGGGGGTGACGTCGGTGCCGGGCAGGCGCTTCTTCAGGCCCTCGGCCAGCCCGCCGATCACCTCCATCGACCGCTCGTGGGTGGTGGAGTACCCCAGCAGGTGCGGGCCGTCGAACTCCCGCAGCAGGGTCATCCGGTGGTCGAGCACGATCAGCTTGGCCTGCTCGGGCGCGTAGGCGTCGACGACCTGGCGGGCGACGGCGCGCAGCAGGGAGGTCTTGCCGGACTCGGTGTCCCCGATGGCCATCAGGCCGGCCTCCTCGCCGGGCGCGAAGACGACGGGTTCCAGCCGGCTGGCCTCGATGGCGACGGTGACCCCGGGGCGCGAAGCCCCTGCCGGGGCGGCGGGCACGGGGAACGAGGTGGGCAGCAGCCGGACCTTCGGGGCGCGCGGCCCCTGCCACGCGCCGTCCACGCGCCGCACGAGGCCGGCGACGCCCTCGGCCAGGCCCTCGTCGGAGGGAACCCCGTCGACGCGGGGCACGGCGGTGAGGAGGTGCAGGGAGTCCTCGGTGATGCCCCGGCCGGGCCGCCCCGCGGGGATGGTGCGCTGGGCCTTGCGGTCCATCTCGGAGTCCAGCGCGTCCCCGAGCTTCAGCTCGACCTTGGTGCCGATGAGGTCGCGCAGGCCCATCCGCATGTCCAGCCAGCGGTTGCCGGTGACCACCAGGTGGATGCCGTAGGTGAGCATCCGCCCGGCCACGGACATCAGGACGGCCTCCAGGTCGGGGTAGCTCTGCCGCAGCACGGCCCAGCCGTCCACGACGAGGAACACGTCGCCCTCGGGAGCGCCGGTCCCGTCCCCGGCCCCGCGGGCGCGGTAGGCGGCCATGGACTCCACGCCCAGGTCGCGGAAGCGGGTCTCGCGGGCCTCCATCAGCTCCAGCACCTCGGCCACGGTGCGGTTGACGGTCTCGGCGTCCAGCCGCCCCGCGACCCCGCCGACGTGCGGCAGCCCGGCCAGGGGGAAGAGGGTGCCGGAGAAGTCCAGGCAGTAGAACCGGACTTCGGCCGGGGTGTGGCGCAGCGCGAGGGAGGCGATCAACGCCCGCACGGCCGTTGACTTGCCGCTGCGCGGGCCGCCGACGACGGCGACGTGGCCCCCGGCGCCGGAGAGGTCCAGCTCCAGCGGGTCGCGCCGCTGGTGGAAGGGCCGGTCCACCACCCCGATCACGGCCGTCAGCGCGGGGCGGTCGGGGGAGGCGCCGAAGCCCCGCCCCGGGCGTTCCGCCAGGTCGCCCAGCAGGGCGTCCAGCGGCTCGGGGGCGTCCAGCGGCGGCAGCCACACCTGGTGCGCCCGGTGCCCGTGCCCGGCCATCTGCTCGACCATGACGCTGAGCACGGTGGTGCCCAGTTCCTCGCCGTCGCCGAACTCGTCCGCGCCCGGCCAGGGTTGCGGCTCGGGCGGCAGCTCCTCCGCGGGCAGCGGCACGTACCCGGCGGGGAACGGGCGAACGTCCGCGGTGCCGGCCAGCGCGCCGCCGCCGGCCGTCTCCCCGCCGCGGTAGGGCCCGGAGACGTAGGCGACGCGGAAGCGCTTGAGGGTGGCGGTGTCCGTGCGCAGGAAGCCGTGGCCGGGCGCGGAGGGCAGGTGGTGGGCGTCGGTGACGCCGATCGCGGTGCGCGACTCGCTCTCGGAGAACGTCCGCAGCCCGATCCGGTACGACAGGTGCGCCTCGAGTCCGCGCAGCCGGCCCTCGTCCAGGCGCTGGGAGCCGAGCAGCAGGTGCAGGCCCAGGGAGCGGCCCAGCCGCCCGATCTGCACGAACAGGTCCGCGAAGTCCGGCTTCTGGGCGAGGAGTTCGGAGAACTCGTCCACCACGATGAAGAGGCTGGGCAGCGGTGCGAGGGCGGCGCCGCGCTGGCGGGCGCGCTCGTAGTCGCGCACGGAGACGAGGTTCCCGGCGTCGCGCAGCACCTCCTGGCGGCGGTTCATCTCCCCGGAGAGGGCCTCCCGCATGCGGTCGACCAGGGTCAGGTCGTCCTCCAGGTTGGTGATGACGGCCGCGACGTGCGGCAGTTCGGCCATCCCGGCGAAGGTGGCGCCGCCCTTGAAGTCCACGAGCACGAAGTTGAGCTGATCGGGGGCGTGGGTGGCGGCCATGCCGAGCACGAGGGTGCGCAGCAGCTCGGACTTGCCGGAGCCGGTGGCGCCGACCAGCAGGCCGTGCGGGCCCATGCCGTTCTGCGCCGACTCCTTGATGTCCAGCTCCAGCAGGCCGCCGTCCGCGGAGACGCCCACGGTCACGGCGAGGCGGTCCCGCAGCGGGCGCGGGCGCCACAGGGCGTCCAGGTCCAGGGCCCCGGGGTCGGGGATGCCGAGCAGCGCGGGGAGGGTGTTGACGGCCGTGGTCAGGTCCTCTGGCCCGGCGGGCGAGGCGGTGACGTCCACGCGGTAGCGGGCCAGGAGGGCGGCCAGGGCCTCGGCCTCGGGCACGGACAGGGCGTCGGCGGCCCCGAGTTCGTCGCGGGTCTCCCCCGCGAGCACCGCCAGCACCGGCGCCTCCCCGGCCCCGGCCGTCGCCCCGGCCCGGCTTTCGTCCGGGCCGCCCTGCGGGGTGCCCGCCTGGAGGCGCACCCCGTGGGCCTCGGCCAGGGCGGGGGCCCGCCCGGACACGTCCAGCACGGTGACGGCCTGAAGGCCACCGGGGTCCAGCAGGGCCTCGGCGCCGGTGGCCAGGCCGCCGTCCAGCAGCACCAGCAGGTGCGGCAGGTCCGGGTCGGCCACGGCGTCCCGGCTGAACCGCGCCCGGCGGGTCAGCTCCGCGCCCAGCCAGTCCTCCAGCACGGCCAGGCGGGAGTGCAGCATCCGCACCGGGCCGGCGTGGTCCACCTCCTCGGGGTGGTGGGCGTGCGGCAGCCACTTCAGCCAGGACCACTCCGGGTCCTCCACGTCCCGCACGCAGGCCACCACTCGCAGGTCCCGCGGCGAGTGGAACGTCACCGCCTGGGCGATCAGCGCGCGGAACAGGCCGCGCACGGCCGGGCGTTCGCCCTCCGCGGCCACGGCGGCGAAGCGGCGCAGCGCCACCTGCACCGGCAGGCCGGGAACCACCGCGTGCGCCTCGATGAACCGCTTCAGCGCCACCGTGCACAGCGGGTCCAGGTCCTCCACGGGGGCGGACTCGCCGGGCACCAGGGGCGTCGCCAGGTAGCGCGGCCCGGTCCCGATCCGCACCACGCCGAAGTCGGCGTCACCGGCCCGCCGTTCCCACAGCCGCCGGCCGGCGGCCACCGCCCACAGCGCGCCCGGCTCGGGGAAGTCCCAGGCCAGCGCCTGGCGTTGTGCCGCTGCCGTGGAACGCGCGCGGTCGCGGGTGCGCTCCAGGTAGCGCAGGTACTCGCGGCGGCCGTCCCGGGCGGCGCTCCTGGCCGAGCCGCGCTGCCGCAGCACCGAGCCGGCCACCATCGCCAGGCAGGAGACCAGGAACATCGTGCCGACGATGTACCCCAGCGGGCCGCGGCCCATCGTGAGCATGTAGAGGACCGAGCCGAGGCCGGAGAGGGCCGGGAGCGCGGTCATCCAGACGTTGTTGTCCTCCGGGCGGGGCAGCTCGGGCGGCGGCTTCAGCACCAGCTCGCCGGTGGGAACGGGCGGGCGGGAAGCGCGCGCGGGGCGCCGGAAGACGGTGGTGGGGCGGGTCACGGTCGGTGGTTCCTTCGCGGCGCGCGCGGGCCGCCGCCTGTCGCGGGTGGATCCTGGTGCGCCCCGGCCCGCGGGCCGAGGGGGCGGAGGGTGGCCGGTCGCGGCGGGACGCCCGCTCACCGTTCCTCCGCCGGGAACGGTGAGCGCCGCGTCGCGTCCGCCGCGTCGGTCAGCGGGCGCCTCCGGCGGCGGCGCGGACCATGGCCGCGCCCCCCTCGTTGCCGATCGTCTGCACGTCGCGCAGCGCGGTGTTCTGCGCGGTGACGCTGTCGTCGAATCCGGCCGCCTCGCGGCGGAACTGCGCGTCCCGCTCGGTCAGCACGGTGCCGATCTGGGCGTCCACCTGGCCCGCCTCGATCAGCTGGGTCAGCTGGGTGCGGACGGTGTTCCAGATCTCGACGTACCGCTCCTGCTGGCCGGCCGTCTGGGACTGGATGGCGTCCAGGCCCTCGTTCCTGAAGTGGATAACTCCCTCGTAGCCCATGGTCTGCGTGTCTCCCCTCGGTGGCTGTTCGGTGCTGGTGAAGCGGTCAGATCTGCGCGGCGATCGACAGGTCCGCGGGGACCGTGGGCACGGTCACGCGGTTCAGCGCGCCCTCCGCGTCCAGGTCCGTCTCGCGACCGGTGTTCGCGGTCAGCCCCAGGTCCTGGGAGAGCCCGTCCAGCGCGCGGGCCAGCGCCTCGCCGGCGCGGCCCAAGTCCTCGTAGGTCTCCACGGCGCGGGCGGTGCCGCCGCCGGTGTAGGCGGTGCCCACGGTCGCGCCGTGGCCGCCGAGACCCGCGGCCACCTCGCCCATGTCCGTGTAGGCCTGGTTGACGATCCCCATCACCCGGTCGACTTCCTCGGGCGAGAGCTTGATCTCCTCGGCCATGAATCCGTCCTGCCTCTCTCGGTGCTCGTGCGGTGCTTGTCCGGTGCTTGTTCGGTGCTCGATCGGTGCTCGATCGGTGCTCGTTGGTGACGCGGTGGTCGGTGGTCGTGCGGTGGTCGTGCGGCGGCGGCCGGGCGCGGCCGTTCCGCGCGGTCAGATGCCGTCGGCGATCCGGCGGGAGACCTCCGTGACGGTGACGCGGCCCAGGACCGTGCCCGCGGCCACGTCGAGGTCCTCGCCGGTGGCCGCCACGTGAACGTCCGCCCGCGCCATGGCCTCCCGGCCCTCCCCGGCCCCGGCCACGCCCCGGACCTGGGTGTCGCGGGTGGAGACGACCGCGTGGACGAAGGCGTCCGCGCCGGCGTAGCCGGCGGCGTTGGGCGTGGCCCGGCTCAGGTAGTGCCGGGTGCTCTCGGCGGCGTCGGCGGCCTCGGTGGAGCCGCGCGCCGAGCGGCGGAAGCCGTCGGGCAGGTAGTACAGACCGTCCTGGGACACTGCTTCTCCTCTCCTGGTCCTGGGCCCGGGCCGGGTGGGCCCGGCCTTCGGCCCGGTCAGTCGCCGAGCACGCCCCGGCCGGCCCGCCGGGCGGGCGACCAGACGGCGGGGTCCTCGGTGAGGTCGGTGGGGGCGCCCTCGCGCCGCCGCTCCTCGCCGCGGGAGGCGCGGGTCGCGCCGGGGGCCGGCGGGGCGGCGGCCGGGCGGGCCGGCCCGGCGGGGCGCGCGGCGCCGGCGAGCTGGTGGCGGGCGGCGGCGTCCGCGCGGCGTCCGCCCCAGGTGGCGGCCCGCTCCCCCGCGGCGCGGGCGCGGGCGCCCGCGGCGGTGGCCGCGCCGCCTCCCGCGGCCCGTCCGGCCGCGTGCGCGGCGGCGCCGGGCGGCGGGGTGAACGGCCGCCCGCCCTGGGCGGCTTCGTGCAGCGCGAAGCGGGTGGCGACGCGGGCCCGCTGCCCGAGGTTACGGGTGGCCTGGTCGACCATCTGGCCTCGCGCCGGCCCGGTGTGCCCGACGCTGGGCGGCACCAGGCCGCCGTAGAGGGCGGCGAGGGATCCGGCGCCGCCGGTGGCGGCCAGGGCGGCGGGGGCGACTCCTCCGGTCAGGCCGAGGCCGGAGGCCAGCGCGCCGGGGCCGCTGCCCAGGCCCGCGAGCCGGGCGGCGTACTCGGTGACCTCCCCGAAGGGCTGGCCGGTCACCGGGTCGATCCACCGGCCCGTGACGGGGTCGAACTCCCGCCCGGTGGCCGGGTCCACGAGGAAGCCGGTGTTCGGGCTGCGGACCCAGCCCGCGAAGTCGCCCTGGTCGGGGCCCAGCACGCTGGAGCCGGGGTAGTCCCCGGCGCCGACGCGGCTGCCGTTGGGCGCGGGCACCCGGTCGGCGGGCCCGCCGGGACCGGTCCGCGCCGCGCCCCCGGTCCGCGCGGTGGCGGCGGCCGTCCCGGCCCCCGCGGTGCCGGCCGCGGCGGTGGCCAGGGCCGTTCCGCCCGCGTCGGCGCCCCCGCCGCCGGAGGCGGGCGCGGTCGGCACCTCGGCGCCGATCACCTCCGCGAACGCCTGGCCCAGCGTCTCCAGCAGGTTCCGCGCCTCGTCGGTGAGGGCCCGCTTCTCCTCGCTCGCCCGCTGGGTCGCCCGGACGGCGGCCATGCCGACGTCCTGCACGGCGAGCAGGCCGTTGGTGCGGTCGGTGACCTCGTCGAACTCCGCCTGGAGCCGCAGAGCGTTCTCGCTCGCGCGGGCGGCCTGCTCGCCGGCCCGGCCGAGCTGCCGGGAGATCTCCCGGGCGACGCGGCCTGCGCCCGTGGCCCAGCCGCTGGTCTCCTCCATCCGGTCCGCGAGCTGGAGCAGGCCCGCGCCCCGCTGCCCCGAGGCCTCGGCGGCGCTTCCGGAGAGCGCGCCGCTCTCGCGGTCGGCGGTCACGGCCAGCGCCAGCCAGGCACCGGAGGCGGCCCGCATCGACAGGTGCCGGGCGGAGAGGATCTTGCCGATGGTGGCCTGGAAGTCCTGGTCGGTGGTCACCGCGTCACCGCCCCGTGTCCACGGCGGAGGTGAACGCCCGGATGGCGTCGACCTGCACGGCCGTCAGCCGGCCGCGGGCCTCCTCGTCCGCGTCCTCGCCGATGCCGGCCGCGGCGGCGGCGCTGTCGCGGATGTCGAGCACGGTGTGCCCGGCGCGCTCCAGCTCGCGCAGCATGTCCCGGGCCGCCCGCTCCAGCGCGGCGGAGGCCGCGGGCGCGTTCGGCACGTCCCCGAACATGCCCAGATCGGAGGCGATCGAGGCGAAGCTCGCCTTCATGGCGGCCAGGCCGTCGCGGTCCCCCGCCCCCCGCTGGGCACCCCGGAGGGCGCCGATGTTCATCGTGACCATCTGTGTCCCCGTCCTCAACGTCTCCGTGGTTCCGGTCAGTTGTGGGTGGCGTCGTTGTACGCCTCGATCAGCGCGTCGCGGTACGCGGAGTACCGGGCGCCCTCCAGGCCGAGCGTGGCCCGGCGCAGGTCCTCCTCGTCCACGTCGGCGCTGCGGGTGTCCGGCAGGGTGGTGTCCCCCGCGCCGTGGTAGTCCGCCCGGACCGCGGCCTCGGCGACGATGGCCCGCACGCCCGTGTCGCCGTGGTTGACGACCTCCTGGTTGCGCTGGTCCGCGATGGCGGCCGGGTCGGGCATCGAGCCGCGCACCAGCTCGCCGATGCCGTAGGCGCCCGCGATGACCGCGAGCTTGGCGGGCGTGGGGGGCGTGAGGTCCTTGATGGCCGCGGCGGAGGCGGCGATGGTGGCCAGGGTCGTGGCCTGCCCGCGCGAGGAGGGGTCGCCGCTGCCCGCGTCCTCGCGCTGCACGTGCTCGACGGTGCCGGCGATCCGGCCGATGGCGTCGAAGGCGGCCGACTGCTGGGGCGGGCCTTCCCCGTCGCGGACGAAGGCGTTGTAGGCGGTGGTGCCCTGCCAGGTGGTGACGCCGTTGAAGAAGTCGGTGCGCACCGGCTGGTCGGTGCTGTTCATCAGCCCGAACAGCGCCTCGCGGTCGGAGCCGGAGAGCTGGAAGGAGTACCGGTAGTCGTTACCCAGCAGGTCGCGGTCGGTGCGCGCGTTGGGGTCGTTGGGGTCGCCGGGCGCGTGGAAGCCGCTCTCCTGGCCGTTCTTGGAGATCATGTCCATGTACTGGAGGGCGGTGTCGCCGATGGCCTGCTGGAGCCGGCTGTGGTCCAGGTGGTCCTCCAGGCGCATCATCGGCGGGACGCGCTCGCCCAGGATGGCGGGCTCGGCGTCGGGCGCGGAGCTGAGCAGGTTGTAGGCGGCCTGGACGTACTGCCGCGCCTCGGTGGCGTTGTGGTCCATGCCCTCGGGGATGGTGGTGGCGCTGCGCACCAGCTCGCCGGCGCCCTGGCTGTCCTCCCAGGAGGAGTTGAGGAAGCGCTCGCGGAACTCGCCGTCGTTCATCAGGCCCGCGCTCGCCTCGGTGTTGAGGGCGGCGGCGCTGAGCAGGCCGGTGCCGAAGTGGTTCTCGGTGGGGTCGCCGTAGCTGCCGCCGATGGCGCCGACGTACTGGTTGTTGGTGCGCTGCTGCACGTCGAGGGCGGCATGGGCGAGGTCCCTGCTGAACTGGTCGCCCGAGGCGATGTTCGCGGAGTCCAGGAGCCCGCCGAAGGCGTTGAAGCGCTCCATCTCCTCGCGGAAGCCCTCGGTGCCGAAGACCGAGTGGTAGCCGCCGCCGGTCTCGGGCGGGTAAAGGCCGCTGCGCTCGTAGTCGTAGACGAACGGCCGTACCCCCGAGGGTACTTGAGCGCGGCCGGCCTCGGTGGAGGGGTCGATGCCGCCGATCTCCGGGTTCATCAGCATCATCAGTCCGTTGGAGACGTTCTGGGCGGCGGCGAAGCGCAGGCCGTTCACGCCGGGGTCGAGGTCCCGGGACTGCTCGGTCAGGTGGCCGAGGCGGACGAGGTCGTCGGCGTCGAGGCGGCCGAAGAACTGCTGGAGGTAGGCGCGTTCGGCCGCCGTCAGGTCGCGGGCGGGGTCCCCGCCGCCGTGCGGGACGCCGGAGCCCTGCTCGTAGATGCCCTGGACGAGGGACTCCAGGGTCTGGGTGTACATCAGCAGGACGTCGGTGTCGGGGCGGTCCTTCTCCAGCTCGGCGGCGAGCCGGCCGGCGGCGAAACGGGCCTGCTCCTCGGTGAGGAAGAGCCGGAAGGGGCCGTCGGAGAGGTCGTAGCCCAGCTCGTCCAGCTCCAGGCCGTACTCGGCGAGCCGGCGGCGGTAGGCGTTGATGGCCTCGGCTATCTGCGTGTCGTAGTCCGAGGCGTACTCGGCCGTCTCGTTGATGTGCCGCTCGCGGATGTCCTCGGCCAGGCTGTCGGGGAGGGAGTAGACGGCCGAGCCGTCGGCGGCGTGCGAGCTGGGGGCCAGCGAGAGGGAACGGCCGTTGTGCACCACCGTCAGCGGGACGGAGCGGGCGTTGGGGTTGGTGGCCGCGTTGGCGTTGCGCCGGCTGACGGCCTCGGTGAGGGCCTGCTGCCATCCCTCCCACTCGTGGACGGAGGAGTGGTTCTTGCGGGTGAGCATCTCCTCCAGCATCCCGTCGCCGAAGACGAGGTCGCGGACCTGCTCCTCGGCGTCCACGGCGTGGTTCATCGCGCGCACCAGGTAGCGGACGACCTCGTCCATGTTCCGGCCGTTGCCCTGCAGGCCGCGCGCGGTCTCCTGGATGCGGCCCTCGTCGTCCACGAGGGAATCGCCGTCGAAACCGCCGGAGTCGGCGCCGAGCTGGGTGGCGTGCCGGGCCAGCTCGCCGGCGTTCTCGGCCTCCCCGGCGGCGCGGGCGTAGATCGCGGCGGTGTCCGCCATGTCCCCGGGATCGATCTCCTGCGAGAACTGCCGCTGACGCGTCCAGGGCTTCTTGCCCCTGGCCTCGACGTCTTCGCGGGTGAAACGCAGGTTGGGCATCACGACTCCAGGATTCCGGCGGTGGTCAGTCGCCGGTCTCGTCAGCGGTCAGGGCGTGGCACATACGTCCGCGCATCCTGCGCACATGATGGGTCGTCGCCGCCGAAGGGAAGGTGTCCGGCACATGACCGCCCGGTGGCGAACCCCCGAACGAGCCGTCCCCGGCCCGGACATTCCCGCCCATCGCCGCGCGTTCGCGGCGGCAACGACCCCACTCGCGCAGGCCGTGCGGCCCGCACGACAGTGCAGCGAAGTTGCCCAACGCCAGTGTCCGCAACGAGAGTTGCACGCGCCGCGGGGCAACGCCCCGCCCCGCCCGGCGGGTTCAGTCCCCGCCGTCGCCGGCCCGCGCTCCCGCCTGTGCGGCGGGCTGGAGGATGGCCACGCACTCCAGGTGGTGGGTCATCGGGAAGAGGTCGAACGCCCGCAGGAAGCGCGGCACGTAGCCGGCCGCGCGGAAGTGGGACAGGTCGCGCGAGAGGGCCGCGGGGTCGCAGGCGACGTAGGCGATCCGGCGCGGGCCCAGGGCCGCGACCTGCTCCACCACCTCACGCCCGGCGCCGGCCCGCGGCGGGTCCAGGACGACCAGGTCGGCGGTGGTGATGCCGGTGCGCGGCAGGACCTTGGCGACCGTGCCCTGCTCGACGCGGACCCGGGGGAAGTCCGCCAGGTTGTGCCGGGCGTCGCGCACGGCGCGGGCCGAGGACTCGATGCCCAGCACCGCGCCCCGCTCCCCCATCCGGTCGGCCAGCGCCCCGGCGAAGAGGCCGACGCCGCAGTAGAGGTCGAGGGCCGTCTCGCCCTTGCGCGGGGTCAGCCCCCGCATCACCGCGTCCACCAGCAGCCCGGCGGCCTCCCGGTGGACCTGCCAGAACCCGCCGCCGCCCACCCGCCAGGTGCGGCCGTCGGCGCGCTCGCGCACGAAGTCCCGGCCGTGAACGCGGTGCACCTGCACCCCGCGGCGGCCGTCCTCGGCGCGCAGCACGGAGACCGGGCGGTCCAGCTCCACCAGCGGCAGCCGCTCGCCCGGCCGGGGTGTGATCACGACCATCCGGTCGTGGGAGCCGGTGGCGGCGACGGCCTGCACGTCCGCGATCCCGGGCCAGGACCGGCGTTCGATCCCCAGCTCGGTGATCCCCTCCGCGGCGATGAGGCAGCGGTCGACCGGCTCCACCTCGTGGGAGCGGTGGCGGCGCAGGCCCGCCCGGCCGCGCTCGTCCACGGCGTACTGCACGCGGGTGCGCCAGGCCGGGACCTCCCCGGCGGGCACCTTGTCGCCGGGGACGGGCTCGACGGTGCCGTCCCAGCCGGCCTCCTCGGGGGTGAGCGAGGCCAGGGCGCGGAGCTGCTCGGTGAGCACCTCGCCCTTCAGGCGGCGCTGGGCGCCGGGCCGCACGTGCTGCCAGTCGCAGCCGCCGCACTTGCCGGGCCCGGAAAAGGGGCAGGGCGCCGGAATGCGGTCGCGGGCGGCCTCCAGCACGCGCACGGCGTCGGCGCGCAGGAAGCGGGAGTCCTCGCGGCCCTCGGTGACGCGGGCGACCACGCGCTCCCCGGGCAGGGCGTGGCGGACGAAGAGGACGCGGCCCTCGCCGGTGCGGGCGACGCAGTGGCCGCCGTGGGCGACCGGGCCGACCTCGACCTCGTACTCCTGCCCGACCAGGGAGGCCGCCTTCGGCGCCGGGGTCGCGGTTCCTTCGTCGGCGGCCGGAAGGTCTTCGGTGGCCATGCGTGCGGCGCTCCAGGGACGATGCGGGGGGACAGCGGCCCAGTCTACGGCCGCCGCGACCGGTGTCCGGTCCCCCGGCGGACGGCCCCCGGGGCATGCAGCTCCGAGCGGCGCTTGGCGCGGGCGCGGGCCGCCTCGGCGGAGTCGAGCTGCCAGGGCACGGAGGTGACGGTCACGCCGGGCGTCAGCAGCAGGCGGGCCTTCAGCCGCAGGGCGCTCTGGTTGTGCAGCAGCGCCTCGTACCAGTGGCCCACGACGTACTCGGGCAGGACGACGCTGACCACGTCGTTCGGGTGCGCGCGGCGCAGCTCCTTGACGTAGGCCACGAAGGGGTGGGTGATCTCCCGGTACGGGGCGTCCAGCACCTTCAGGGGAACGTCCAGCTTGCGGCGGCGCCACTGGGCCTTCAGCTCGCGGGCGGCGTCGGGGTCGACGGCGATGGTGACGGCGACCAGGCTGTCGGAGCGCAGGAGCCTGGCGTAGGCCAGGGCCCGCAGCGTGGGCTTGTGGATCTGCGAGACCAGGACCACCACGTGGACCTGGGAGGGCCGCATGCCGAGGTCCTCGTCGGGGATGTCCAGCGCCAGCTCCTCGGCCACCCGGTCGTAGTGGCGCCTGATGCCGGTCATGACGGCGTAGAAGAGGGCCATTCCGACCAGGGAGACCCAGGCGCCGTGGCTGAACTTGGTGATCAGCACGATGACCAGGACGACCACGCACAGGATCGCGCCGAAGCCGTTGAGCGCGCGGGCGCGGACCATCCGGCGGCGGGCCGCCGCGTCCACCGGGCCGTTCTCCCCCGCCAGCAGCCGGTTCCAGTGCCGCACCATGCCGCTCTGGCTGAAGCTGAAGGAGACGAAGACGCCGACGATGTACAGCTGGATGAGCTGGTTGACGTTGGCCCGGAAGGCGATCACCAGCAGCGCGGCCAGCAGCGTGAGGAAGGCGATGCCGTTGCTGAACGCCAGCCGGTCGCCGCGGGTGTGGAGCTGGCGGGGGAGGTAGCGGTCCTGGGCGAGGATCGAGCCGAGGACGGGGAAGCCGTTGTAGGCGGTGTTGGCCGCGAGGAAGAGGACCAGGGCGGTGGCGGCGGCCAGGTAGAGGAAGAGGACCGAGCCGCTGCCGAAGACGGCGGCGCCGACCTGGGCGATGACCGGGTCCTGGTGGTAGCCGGAGCCGGCGGGCTCACCGTCGATGATCAGGTCGTGGGCGGGGTTCTCGGCCATGTGCACGTCGGTGTACAGGGCCAGGGACATCACACCGAGGAACATGGTGGCCGCGATGGCGCCCATGAACGCCAGGGTCGCGGCGGCGTTGCGGCTCTTGGGCTCGCGGAAGGCGGGCACGCCGTTGCTGATGGCCTCGACGCCGGTGAGCGCGGCGCAGCCGGAGGAGAACGCCCGCAGCAGCAGGAAGGCCATCGCCCAGGCGCCCAGGCCCGTCTGCTCGGGGGTGACCTCGTAGTCGGCGGTCGGGGCGCGCATCCCGTCGTCCAGCACCAGGGCCTTGAACCCGCCCCAGGCGACGGTGCCCAGCACGCCGATGACGAAGGCGTAGGTGGGGATCGCGAAGAAGGTGCCGGACTCCTTGACGCCCCGGAGGTTGAGCAGCATCAGGACGGCGATGACGACGACCGCGCACAGGACCTCGTTGCGCTCCACGAAGCCGACCGCGGAGCCGAGGTTGTCCACCCCGGCGGAGACGGAGACGGCGACGGTGAGCACGTAGTCCACGAGCAGGGCGCTGGCGACCGTCATCCCGGCGCGGCGGCCGAAGTTGTTGGACACCACCTCGTAGGCGCCGCCCCCGTTGGGGTAGGCGTGGACCGTCTGCCGGTAGGAGGCGACCACCGTGATCATCAGGACGACGATGGCCAGCGTGATCCACCAGCTGTGCCGGTACGTGGTCAGGCCGGCGAGGGAGAGGATCAGCAGGACCTCGCCCGGGGCGTACGCGACGGAGGACAGCGGGTCGGAGGCGAAGACGGGCAGTGCCACCCGCTTGCGCAGCAGGGTCTCGCGCAGCGCGTCACTGCGGAGTGCCCGGCCGAGCAGCACTCGTTTCGCGCCATCCATGGGGTCACCGTAGCCTGGCGCGCCGGGGCCCGCCGCCCCCGGGCCCGGACATCGGAAGCAGGGGCCGGTAGCGTGGTCGCGACGAGAGAGAACTGCGAGAGCTATGCACATCGTGATCATGGGCTGCGGCCGGGTGGGCGCGACCCTCGCGCAGAGCCTGGAGGAGCGCGGGCACTCGGTGGCCGTGATCGACCGGGACCCGACGGCGTTCCGGCGGCTGGGACCGCGGTTCGGCGGGCGCCGGGTCACCGGGCTCGGCTTCGACCGGGACACGCTCAGCGAGGCCGGTCTCGACCAGGCCGGGGCGTTCGCGGCCGTCAGCAGCGGGGACAACTCCAACATCATCGCGGCCCGGGTGGCGCGCGAGGTGTTCGGCGTGGAGCACGTGACGGCCCGCATCTACGACCCGCGGCGGGCCGAGGTCTACGAGCGGTTCGGGATCACGACGGTGGCGACGGTGCGGTGGACCGCCGACCAGATGCTGCGCAGGCTGCTGCCGGCCGGGGCCGAGCCGCTGTGGCGCGATCCGACCGGCGGCGTGCAGCTCTCTGAGGTACACGTGGCCGAGGCGTGGATCGGGCACCGGATCAGCGCCTTCCAGGAGCGGACCGGGGTGCGCGTGGCGTTCCTCACCCGGATGGGCGAGCCGATGCTGCCCGTGGCGGACACGGTCCTTCAGGAGGGCGACCTCGTGCACGTGATGATGTACAGCGACCGGGTCGCCGAGGTGGAGGCCGCCGCTTTGCTCGGGCCGGAGGAGCCGTCATGAGGGTGGCGATCGCGGGGGCGGGCGCGGTGGGGCGTTCCATCGCGGCCGAGCTGCTGGAGAACGGGCACGAGGTGCTGCTGATCGACAAGTCGCCGCAGGCGGTGTCGGTGGAGCGGGTGCCGCAGGCGGAGTGGCTGCTGGCGGACGCGTGCGAGATCGCGACGCTGGACGAGGCGGCGCTGGAGCGCTGCCAGGTGGTCATCGCGGCCAGCGGGGACGACAAGGTCAACCTCGTGGTCTCGCTGCTGGCCAAGACGGAGTACGGCGTCCCGCGGGTCGTCGCGCGGGTCAACCACCCGAAGAACGAGTGGCTGTTCAACGACGCCTGGGGCGTGGACGTGGCGGTCTCGACGCCGCGGCTGATGTCGGCGCTGGTGGAGGAGGCCGTCTCGATCGGCGACCTGGTGCGGCTGATGCGCTTCAGCCAGGGCGAGGCGAACCTGGTCGAGCTGACCCTGCCGGAGGGCACGGCGGTGGCGGGCACGCGCGTGGGCGAGGTCGCGTGGCCGCCGGACACCACGCTGGTGACGATCATCCGCGGCCCGCGCGTCCTGACCCCCGACCCCGAGGGCACCCTGGAGCCCGGCGACGAACTCCTCTTCGTCACCACGGCGGACGGCGAACCGGCCCTGAAGGCCCTGCTCTCCCCGCCCCGCTGAGCGCGCCCCTCACGGCGTCCGCGCGGCGGGACGGCGATGGCGAAGCCGGGGCGCAGGCCCAGACGGACCGCACGGCGGAAACGCCGATGATGCCCCGGAGCCGGGACGGCCGGGGACGACCGTGGTACCCGCGGCGGCTCTCGGCCCGCTGCCCGGGGCGCCCCCTCGGCCGACGCCGCGCGGCGGCAACGCCCGTGGCGTGGGACTCGGGTCACGACCCGGGGCCGGGTGGCCGGAACACCGGCGGTCTGCAACGACGGATCGGCCCGGGCGCCGGAGCGCCCGTGGCGGGCAGCGGCGTATCGGCCCGCACGGCCGGAAGGCCCCTGGCGGACGGCGCGGGTCAGCCCGCGCGGCCCGGGGTGGCCGGGTCGGGGGCCGGCTCGGCCGGGGCCGGCGCGGGGGTGTCCTCCGCCGCGTTCGCGGATGCCTCCTCGGACGCGGCCTCGCGGGCCTCCCACTCGGCGATCACGTCGATCGGCGCGGGGGCCTTCACGAGGATCAGCCAGGTCACGTAGACGGCCAGCAGGAACGGCGGGATGCCCAGGGCCACCCGCAGCCAGCCGAGCTGCGTGGCGTCGCCCCAGAAGTAGATGGGGAAGGTGATCGCCGACTTCGCCAGCAGGATCGCGCCCCACACGTAACTGGCCCGTGTGTAGGCCCGCTTGCGGCCGGGGTTGCGGGTGCGCCAGGAGAGGTTCTCGCGGAAGACCGGGCCGAGGATCAGGCCCAGCAGCGGGACGCCGGCGAGCGCGGTGACGACGTAGGCCACGCCGAGGCCCAGGGTGTAGAGCATGCCGGGCAGGTAGAAGTTCCGCGCGTCGCCCGAGATCATCGCGAAGACCGCGCCGAAGGCCACCCCGAAGACGCCGCCGAAGGCGTGCTTGAGGGTGTCGCGCTGGACCAGCCGCGAGACGGCCAGCACCACGGACAGGCCCAGGGCGGCGGCGGCCGAGACGTTGATGCTGCGGGTGATCGTGAAGGTGAGGACGAAGACCAGGCCGGGGACCGTGGTCTCCACCATGCCCCGCACCCCGCCGAAGGCCGCGAAGAACGCCTCCCGGGTCGCCGCCTCGTCCGCGGTCTGATCCGCCACCCGCCCCTGCGCGGCCTGGTCGCTCACTGTGCCTCCCTGTTTGCTTCTCCGCCCGCGCGGCACAGCGCGGCTGTCGTCGTCCTATGCCCGGCAGCCGCGCGTGCGTCGCTCACAGTGCCTCCCTGTTTGCTTCTCCGCCCGCGCGGCACAGCGCGGCTGTCGTCGTCCTATGCCCGGCAGCCGCGCTGGGGGTACCTCCCGCTTGCGGGGGAGCGTCGCTCACTGGCTACTCCTTCTCCGGGGGGTGGAGCTGGTACCGGGGATTGAACAGCACCGGGCCGCCCGCTGTCATCGCGATCCGTCCGGAGGCGACCAGAGCCCGGCCGGGCGCGATGCCCGCGATGGCCCGCCGGCCCAGCCACACCACGTCGAGCGTGGCCGACCCGTCGTCCAGCTCGGCCTGGAGGGCCGGGAGCCCCGCCACCGTCCGCTCGGTCACCGTCCGCAGCGTACCGGTCACGTGGACCACGGGGCGCCCGGCGGGGCCGTCGCCACCGCAGTCCCGGATGCGGGTGCAGGCCGGCCCCGGCGGGCCCGCCGGCTCCCCGGACGCCTGGGCCCCGGCCCGGTCCCGCCCCGGACGCCCGAGCAGGCGCGTCCACCAGCCTCCGCCCTCCGCGACACTCATGCCTTCAGCCTAACGCCCGCCCCACCCGCCCCGGCAGGCCGCGCGGCGCCCTCAGCCCTGGCGTTCGAAGCGGTAGCCCATGCCCGGCTCGGTGATCAGGTACCGGGGCGCGGAGGGGCTGGCCTCCAGCTTGCGGCGCAACTGCGCCATGTACACGCGCAGGTAGTTCGTCTCCGTGCGGTAGCCGGGGCCCCAGACCTCCTGGAGGAGCTGCTTCTGGCTGACCAGGCGCCGGGCGTTGCGGATCAGCACCTCCAGGAGGTGCCACTCGGTGGGGGTGAGGCGGATGTCGCGGCCGTCGCGGTGCACCTTCTTGGCGGCAAGGTCCACGGTGAAGCTGTCGGTCTCGACCACCGCCTCGCCCTCCGCGGGTCCCGGCTCGGCGCGGCGGACGGCGGCGCGCAGGCGGGCCAGCAGCTCGTCCATTCCGAAGGGCTTGGTGACGTAGTCGTCGGCCCCCGCGTCCAGGGCTTCGACCTTCTCGTCGGAGGTGTGGCGGGCGGAGAGGACGATGATCGGGACGCGGGACCAGCCGCGGATGCCGTCGATCACGCGGACGCCGTCCATGTCGGGCAGGCCGAGGTCGAGGATGATCACGTCCGGGTGCCGCTCGGCGGCCAGCCGCAGGGCCGTGGCCCCGTCCGCGGCGGTGTCCACCTCGTAGCGGCGCGCCTTGAGGTTGATGACCAGGGCGCGCAGGATCTGCGGCTCGTCATCGACGACCAGGACCCGGTGCATGAACGGCCTTCCGCTGCGGGGGATCGGTGTGCTGACCATCGTCGGGGTGCTCGGGGGGCCCGCCGGCGGCGGGCAGGCCGAGGACCATGGTCAGGCCGCCGCCGGGCGCGTCCTCGGCGTCGAGCGTGCCGCGCAGCGCCTCGGCGAAGCCGCGGGCGACGGCCAGGCCCAGGCCGACGCCGTTGCCCCGGGGCGTGTCCCCGTGGCGCTGGAACGGCTCGAAGATCCGCTCCTTGTCCGCGTCCGGCACGCCGGGGCCACGGTCCCCGACGCGCAGCTCGACGCGCCCGCCCAGGGCGCCGGCCCGCACCACGCCGCGCTCCAGCAGGCCGGGGTCGGCGGCGACGAAGGGCAGCGGCTCGGGGATGTCCAGCTCGACGGCGGTGATGTCGGGGACGCCGCCCAGGGCGCGGGGAACGACCTCGTCCAGGTCGATGGCGCGGATCAGCGGTTCGACGGTGCCGGTCTGGAGGCGGGACATGTCGAGCAGGTTGCCCACGAGCTGGTCGAGCCGGTCGGCGCCCTGCTCGATGCTCTCCAGCAGGTCGGCCTCGTCCTCCTCGGACCAGGCGACGTCCTCGGAGCGCAGGGAGGAGACGCCGGCCTTGATGGCGGCCAGAGGGGTGCGCAGGTCGTGGGAGACGGCGGGCAGCAGGGCGGTGCGGATGCGGTTGCCCTCGGCCAGCTCGTGGGCCCGTCCGGCCTCGTCCTCCAGGCGCTGGCGGTCGAGTATGGCGGCGGCCTGGGCGGCGAACGCGGTCAGGCCGCCGGGCCGCCCCGTGCGCGGCGCCGGCGGCGCAGCACGATCAGCAGGTCGACGAGCGCGATCAGCGTGAGCGCCGCGCAGCCCAGCGTGAGCGCTCCCAGCTCGCCCGGGGACGGCTGGTCCTCCTCGTCCGCCGAGGCCCACCACACGCCGAGCGCCACGGTCACCGCCGCGAAGAACGGCAGGAACAGCGCGGACAGCAGCAGCCGCAGCCGCAGCGCGCTGTACGCGGTCACGGGCTCGCTGCCGGTGCGCCGCCAGTGTCCTCCACCCTCCACCATGCGCCCCGGGTACCCCGGGTGTCCCCGGCCATGCGTGGGCACGCCCCCGCACGGAGGGCGGGGGCGGGGGCGCGTCCGGCCACCGGGGGGCGGGCGCGGCTAACGGACCTCGGAGATCTCCGGGCCGCGGCGCAGCTTGTCCAGGCCGCCCGCGAAGCGGGAGACCTGGGCGCCGCCCTCGGCGGCCTTGTCCTGCTTCACGCCGTCCGGCACCATCTGCGCGTCCTGCGGCAGCTTCAGCACGATCGGGTCGCGCGGCGCCATCGGCGAGTCGCCCCGGACCACCACCGTGTCGCGGACGATCTGCTCCAGCAGCCCGGCCGCCTCGGGCTGGACCGCGCCCTGCCCGGAGATCACGCCGCGAAGGAACCACCGCGGCCCGTCGACGCCGACGAAGCGCACGACCTGCATGCCGCGCTTGCCGTCGGGCAGCTGCACCGGCACCCTGGCCCGCAGCTCCCAGCCCAGCGGCCCCTCGACCTCGTCGATCACGCCGCCCTGCTGGGTGATGCCGCCCGCGATCTCCTCGCGGACCTCCGCCCAGATGCCCTCGCGCTTGGGCGCGGCGAACGCCTGGAGCTGGACGGCGCTGTCGCGGACGACCACCGTGGCCGCGACGATCGCCTCCCCGGCGACCTCCACGCGCAGCTCCATCCCCTGCACGCCCGGCACGAACAGCCCGCCGAGGTCGACGCGGCCCTCGGCCGGCTTCTCGACCTCACTGACGTCCCAGGGGCCATCGGGCCGCGGCGCCGGCTCCAGCCTGACCCGGCTCACCTCCGCCTCGTCCGGGGCCTCGGCCTCCTCCTCGGCGGTGGGCTCCACCGCCTCGGCCGGGTCCTCGTTCCGCTTGCGACGACGTCCGAACACGTCAATGTCCTTTCCGGTCGGGGCTCCCGCCGGGTCCGACCGCTGCATAGGGGTTGTGCTCGCCGGCATGGCCGCCCGTGGAGCCGAAACCCCCCGTGCCCCGCGCGGATCCCGGCAGCTCCGCGACCTCGTGAAACCGCACCGTCTCGACCCGCTGGACGACCAGCTGCGCGACCCGGTCGAACGGCTGGAACCGCACGGCCTCCCGGGGGTCCAGGTTGATCACGATGACCTTGATCTCCCCACGGTACCCGGCGTCGATGGTCCCCGGCGCGTTCACCATGGCCACACCGCACCGGGCCGCGAGGCCGGAGCGGGGGTGCACGAAGGCGGCGTACCCGTCGGGCAGCGCGATCGAAACGCCGGTGGGCAGCACGGCCCGCTCGCCCGGGGCCAGCTCCGCGGCCTCGGTGGTGACCAGGTCGACGCCGGCGTCTCCCGGGTGCGCGCGCGCGGGGAGGGGGACGGCGGGGTCGGTCCGGCGGATCAGGACGTCAACCGGTGCTGGGGTGTGGGCACTCACGGTGCAGACCCTACCGCCGCCGCCTGCCGGCAGGGGCCTGCCTGCCATGCTGGGGCCATGAATGGGCCACAGGAACCGGGCGGCGCGGGGCGCCCGCCCGCAGCGCAGCGCGATGGATACGACGGGGGCTACGACGAACGCCTGACCGTGCCCCGGAGCTGGTGGCTGATGGCGGGCCTGGGCGTGGTGCTGCTGGGGGTCGCCCTGGCGCCGCTGGGGGCCGTTCCGCTGCTGTGCGGGCTGGCGGCCGGCGGGGCCCTGGCGGGGGTGGCGCTGAGCGCCTACGGATCGGCGCGGATCCGGGTCGTGGCGGGCTCCCTGGTCGCCGGGCAGGCGCGGGTCCCGCTGTTCGCGCTGGGCGAGGCCCGGGCGCTCGACGCCGAGGAGGCGCGCGCGTGGCGCACCCATCGTGCGGATGCCCGGGCTCACATGCTGCTGCGCGCTTATATCCCGACGGCGGTGCGGGTCGAGGTTGCGGATCCGGCGGACCCGACGCCCTATCTCTACCTCTCGACCCGCCAGCCCGCGCGTCTGACGGCGGCACTGGCCGCCGCCCGCCCGGATCCGGCCCAGCCGTAGCCGGCCTCGTCCGGGCGGGCGCTCACGCCGCGCAGTCGCGGCAGATGGGCTGGCCGTCCTTCTCGGAGGCGAGCTGCGAGCGGTGGTGGACCAGGAAGCAGCTCATGCAGGTGAACTCGTCGGCCTGCCGCGGCAGCACCCGGACGGACAGCTCCTCGTTGGACAGGTCCGCGCCGGGCAGCTCCAGGCCCTCCGCCTGCTCGAACTCGTCCACGTCCACGGTGGACGCCGACTTGTCGTTCCTCCGTGCCTTCAGCTCCTCGATGCTGTCCTCGTTGACGTCATCGTCGGTCTTGCGTGGAGTGTCGTAGTCGGTTGCCATTTCGTTCTCCCCCTCCGGGTGTCTGTGGTCTCTCCAGCGCACACAACGCGCGGGGGGCCGGACTTTGTGCCCGACCCGAGGCGGAGATTTTGCCTCACATCAAGTGGTGTTACTCAATCGACACCCAACCGAACGCCTGAAGAGGTGATCATTCCGGCTGCCGATCGGCCCGCCGATCGCCTGGTCCTGGGCGATCGTCCGGGAATGTCCCAGCTCAGCCGCCCGCGGCGACCTCGGGCGCCGGGCGGCCCCGGGCCCGCCTATGCGATTGATCACATCTCATTCCTTCCCCCGCCCGGGGCCCGCCAGACCAGCACGAACGCGCCCTTCCGGGCGCCCGCGGGCGCCGTGCCGTTCACAGCGGCAGGGCCACCCGCATCAGCAGGCCCCCGCTCTCGCGGGGCTCGGCCCGGACGTAGCCGCCGTGGGCGCGGGCCACGGAGCGGACGATGGACAGGCCGAGGCCGACCCCCTTGTCGCTCCCGGTGCGCTGGGTCCGCAGCCGCCGGAAGGGCTCGAACATGTTGTCGATCTCGTAGGCCGGGACGACGGGGCCGGTGTTCTCCACGACGAGGACGGCCTGGCCGGGGCGGCTCTCGGTGTCCACCCGGATCCAGCCGCCCTCGCGGAGGTTGTACCGCACGGCGTTCTGCAGGAGGTTGAGGGCGATCCGCTCCAGCAGCACGCCGTTGCCCTGCACCCAGACGGGACGGCGGGTGCCGCGCAGCTCCACGCCCTTGGCGACGGCCTCGGCGCGCGTCTGCTCCACCGCCTGCCCCGCCACCTCGGCCAGGTCCACGGGCTTGCGGTCCAGGATCTCGTTCTCGCTGCGGGCCAGCAGCAGCAGGCCCTCCACGAGCTGCTCGCTGCGCTCGTTGGTGGCCAGCAGGGTGTTCCCCAGCTGGATCAGCTCGGGCGGGGCCCCGGGGTCGGCGAGCTGGACCTCCAGCAGGGTCCGGTTGATCGCCAGGGGCGTGCGCAGCTCGTGCGAGGCGTTGGCCACGAAGCGCTGCTGCGCGGTGAACGCCCGGTCCAGGCGGTCGAGCATCTCGTCGAAGGTGTCGGCCAGCTCCTTCAGCTCGTCGTCCGGCCCGTCCAGCTCGATCCGCCGGTGCAGGTCCGAGCCGGCGACGCGGCGAGCCGTGCGCGTGATCCGGCCCAGCGGGGAGAGGACGCGTCCCGCCATGATGTAACCGAAGGCGAAGGCGGCCACGGCCAGCCCGAGGAGGGCCAGCAGGGCGCTGCGCAGCAGCTGGTCCAGGGCGATGGCGCGCTGGGTGTCGGAGCACTTGGCCAGCCAGCTGCTGAACTGCTCGGCGCTCACCTGGCTGGTGATGGAGGGGCACACGTCCGAGTCGATGTTGACCCGGGTGTCGGTCTCGAACGAGAACGGCAGGGCCGTCCCGCGCTCCAGGGCCTCGGCGGCGAGCAGGTAGATGATCGTCAGCAGCACCACGCCGGCGATGAGGAACATGCCGCCGTAGAGCAGGGTGAGGCGGATGCGGATGGTCGGCCGCAGCCAGCCGGGCGAGGGCTCGGCCTCCGGGTCGGCCTGCGGGCGCGGCGGGGCGGGGGGAGGGGGCGGGGCTGGAGGCGCGGGAGCGGGAGCGGCCGGCGGGGCGGGGGGCTTGCCCGGGGTGGGCGGTTTGCCCGGCGTGGGGGGAGTCGTGGCGGCCATGGCGGTCAGATCCGGTACCCGGCGCCCGGCACGGTGCTGATCACCGGCGGGTCGCCCAGCTTGCGCCGCAGGGTCATGACCGTGACGCGGACCACGTTGGTGAAGGGGTCGGTGTTCTCGTCCCACGCCTTCTCCAGGAGCTGCTCGGCGGAGACGACGGTGCCCTCGCCGCGCATCAGCACCTCCAGGACCGCGAACTCCTTGGGCGCCAGCTGCACGGGGCGCCCGTCGCGGTGGACCTCGCGGCGGTTCGGGTCCAGCGTGATCCCGGAGCGCTCCAGCACCGGGGGCAGCGGGGCGGTGGCGCGGCGGCCCAGGGCGCGCACCCGGGCGATCAGCTCGCTGAACGCGAAGGGCTTGGGCAGGTAGTCGTCCGCGCCGATCTCCAGGCCCTCCACGCGGTCGCTGACGTCGCCCGAGGCGGTGAGCATCAGCACGCGAGTGGTCCGGCCCAGGCCGATGATGTGGCGGCACACGTCGTCGCCGTGGACCAGCGGCAGGTCGCGGTCCAGCACGACCACGTCGTAGTCGTTCAGATCGACGCGCTCGGTGGCCGCGGCGCCGTCGTAGACGACATCCACGGCCATGGCCTGGCGCCGCAGCCCGGTGGCCACGGCGTCGGCGAGCAACTGCTCGTCCTCGACGACGAGTACGCGCACGTCCTGTCCTTCTGTCGTGGTGGGGGTTCACCCCCCATCCTGCACCGGCCCCCGGTAAACCACCGGTAAGTGGGTGATGTGACCGATGCCCCGTGGATTTTCTGTTGCGGGCAGGTTTCCGCCGCCGAATCGCCGGGGAGGAAGGGCTCAACCCCAGCGACCACCGCCCTGACGGCGGCAAGCCACCTCACGCTGCCGACCGGCTTCCCGGGGCGCCCTGGCCGCACCCACCCCCGGCACCCCCCAGTGCCGCCGATCGAAGACGAGGGGGCGCACCTTGGACGCGTTCACCGCTGGAATCCGTCAGCGTATCGAGAACACCCAGTCCGATCTGCACCGCGCTCGTGAGGCCGGAGATGTGTTCGCCATGGACGTGGAGCAGGCCGAGCTGGATGACCTGCACCGCCTCGCCGAGGAGCTCGGCGTCCACATCGGCTAGTCCCGCCGCACATCACCCACCGAGCGCCCCCGGGTCCCCCACCCGGGGGCGCTCGGCGTTCCCGCCCCCGCCTTACCGCGGGGTCGCGGCCGGGACGCCCCGCCCAGCCCGAGGCCCACGGCGGCGCCGGACACCCGGCGCACAGCGCCGGGCGCACAACGGCAGCACCCACCGCGCGCGCCCCGGCCCTCCCGCCCGCCGGGTCGGCGCCCGGGCCCCCGCTGACCGCGCACGGCCTGGCGCCGGGCGCGGCAACGTGCCGCAGCGGCGCGCGGCGGCGGAGCCTCCAAACCCCCGCGCCGCCGCGCACGGCCCGCCGCAACCGGGGCGCAGCGCTCGCGCGAAACGGCGAAGGCCATCGTGCCCCCGCGCGCGAGCCGTGCCCGGCCGGGGCGGGCGCCCGGAGAGGGCGGCGCGCGGCGCAGAGGCGCGTGGCGGCAGGGGCTCGCCACCCGGCGCGGCCGGCCCGCGGCGCGCAGCCGGCGCGGCAGCGCGGCGCACCCATGTAGCGCCGCGCGCCGGAGGGCGTGCGGCGCTAGTCGTGCCAGGCGCCGAAGTCCTCCAGGAGGGTCTGCAGGGGGGCGAAGAGGCCGGGCGGGGCCGCGACCGTCAGGTCGGGGCCGGGGGGCGTGCCGGGGCGACCGCCGGTGAGGAGCCCGGCCTCGCGGGCGATCAGGTCGCCCGCGGCCAGGTCCCACGGCGCGAGGCCGCGCTCGTAGTACCCGTCCAGGCGCCCGCCCGCCACGTCCGCCAGGTCGATCGCGGCCGAGCCGGAGCGCCGGATGTCCCGCACCAGCGGGATGAGCCGGTGCGCCACGGCCGCCTGGGCGGCCCGCGTGGCGGCCACGTAGTTGAAGCCGGTGGCGATCAGCGCCTGGTCCAGCGGCGGCACGGGCCGCGACCGCATCGGCTCGGGCGCGGAGGCCCCGGCCGCCAGCCGGTGCGCCCCGCCCCCGCGCACGGCCCAGTACGTCTCGCCGCGCATCGGCGCCGCGATCACCCCGGCGACCAGCTCGCCGTCCAGCTCCGCGGCGATGGAGACGGCCCACTGGGGCAGCCCGTAGAGGTAGTTGACGGTGCCGTCCAGCGGGTCGACGATCCAGCGGACCCCGCTGCTGCCCTCGCTCGTGCCGCCCTCCTCCCCCAGGACGGCGTCGTCGGGGCGGCGGTCCGAGAGGAAGCCGGTGATCAGCTTCTCGGCCGCCACGTCCATCTCGGTCACGATGTCGATCGGGCTCGACTTGGTGGCGGCGACGCCGAGGTCCGCCGGGCGGCCCTCGCGCAGCAGCCGCCCGGCCCGGTCCGCGGCCTCCCGGGCCAGGCCGAGGAGTTCGGCCGGCAGCTCGCCGGCCCGCGGTCGTTCGGACACGGTGCTCAGCTCCTGAAGGTCAGTGGAAGGGGCTGTCCGCGCCCGCGGCGGCAGGCTTGGCCGCCCGGGCCGGGCAGCAGCCGACGGGGCACAGGTCGTGGCTGGGGCCCAGCGCGCCCAGGGCCGGGCGCGGGGGGTCCCCGCCCCGCTCGGCGGCGGCCCGCTCGGCCACCAGCCCGCGGATCGCGGCCACGAACCGCGGGTGGGCCCCCACCGTCGCGGACCGGGCGGCGGGCAGGCCAAGATCCTTGGCGGCGGCCAGGGCCTCGGTGTCGAGGTCGTAGAGGACCTCCATGTGGTCGGAGACGAAGCCGACCGGGACCATGACCACGGCCGGGGCGCCGCGCTCGCTCAGGGCGGTCAGGTGGTCCACGATGTCCGGCTCCAGCCACGGGATCGGCGGGCCGCTGCGGGACTGGTAGACGAGCGCCCAGGGCCGTTCCACGCCGGTGGCCCCGGCGACCGCGGCGGCGACCCGGCGCGCGGCCTCCAGGTGCTGCGCCACGTACGCGCCCCCGGGGCCGTGCCCGGCCGGGGGGCCCGAGGTGTCGGCCGCGGCCGTGGGAATGGAGTGCGTGGTGAACGCCAGGTGCGCGCCGTCGCGGACCTCCGCGGGCAGCTCCTCCAGCGCGGCGAGAACGCCCTCGGCGACGGTGTCGAGGAAGCCGGGGTGGTTGTAGTAGTGGCGCAGCTTGTCCACGCGGGGCAGTGGCAGGCCCTCCTCGCGCAGGGCGGCCAGGGCGACGGCCAGGTCCTCGCGGTACTGGCGGCAGCCGGAGTAGGAGGCGTAGGCGCTGGTGGCCAGGACCAGGACGCGGCGGCGGCCGTCGCGGGCCATCTCGCGGAGGGTGTCGGTCACGTAGGGGGCCCAGTTGCGGTTGCCCCAGTAGACCGGCAGGTCCAGGCCGTTGCGGGCGAAGTCCTCGCGGAGGGCGGCCAGGAGCGTGCGGTTCTGCTCGTTGATCGGGCTGACGCCGCCGAAGAGGCGGTAGTGGGCGCCGACTTCCTCCAGGCGCTCGCGGGGGATGCCGCGCCCGCGGGTGACGTTCTCCAGAAACGGCAGGACGTCCTCGGGTCCTTCGGGTCCGCCGAAGGAGAGCAGGAGCAGGGCGTCGTAGGGGGCGGGGTCCAGCGCGCGGTCCATGGCTGTAGATCCTGCCACCCGCCCCGGGGGCGTGCCCGGCCGGCGCCGGGCCTTGGCGCACACCGATTCTCTACCCGGAGTTCCACCGTTTGCCGCATGCCCCACAGGCCCCGCACGACGCACACGTCACCCGCGCACCACCGGCGCGGGGGCGCGCGTCCGGGCCGTGCGTTTTGACGGGCTCCGCGAAACTTGTCACTCTTGGGGAGCACTCGCCGGGACGGCAACTCCCTTGCCCGGCGTGAAGTTCCAAGGCGCGGCACCCTGCCGCCCTGGTCCCGATGGAGTAGTGTGACGAGTCCTGGCCTTGGCTCCCGCCGGCCCGCGTGCACGCGGTTCGCCCGGGGTGGTCACCACGCGTGGCAAAGTGGTGACTGTGCCATAACGGCGGCTCAAGTCCATGGCCCGACACGCCGGGCAAGTGGGCAAGGTTGTGGCGGGCTGCGCCCGGGCAGGTCACACTCGTCTGGCGGGAGCAGCGACGTACGTGACGTCGGCAGGCACCACCCGGGAGGTCCTCGTGCCCGAACTGCGTGTCGTGGCCGTGAGCAACGACGGCACACGTCTCGTGCTCAAGGCTGCCGACAACACGGAATACACCCTGCCGATCGATGAGCGGCTGCGCGCCGCCGTCCGCAACGACAGGGCCCGTCTCGGCCAGATCGAGATCGAGGTGGAGAACCACCTCCGCCCGCGCGACATCCAGGCGCGCATACGAGCCGGCGCGACCGCCGAGGAGGTGGCGCAGTTCGCCGGCATCCCCGTCGAGCGGGTCCGCCGCTTCGAGGGCCCCGTGCTGGCCGAGCGCGCCTTCATGGCCGAGCGCGCCAGGAAGACCCCGGTGCGGCGCCCCGGCGAGACGGCCGGCCCGCAGCTCGGGGACGCGGTGGCCGAACGCCTGCTGCTGCGCGGCGCGGAGAAGGACGCGGTCCGGTGGGACTCCTGGCGCCGGGACGACGGCACCTGGGAGGTGCTGCTGGTCTACCGCGTCGCTGGTGAGACGCACTCCGCGAGCTGGGCGTACGACCCGCCGCGCCGGCTGGTGCAGGCCGTGGACGACGAGGCCAGGTCGCTGCTGGGCGAGACCGACGACACCCCGGAGCCGAGCACGCCGTTCGTGCCGCGGATCGCGCGGCTGCCCCGCGAGGGGGAGCGCCCGCCCGCGGCCCGGGCCGCGGCCTCCGCGGAGAGCGAGACCGACTCGCTGACCAGCCTGCTGGAGGCGGTGCCCAGCTTCCGGGGCGACCTCGTCGTCCCCGAGCAGCCCGGCCCGGCGGCGGCCCCGCCGGCCGCCGGCCCGCCCGTCGCGGAGGAGCCCGAGGACGAGGAGCCGGCGGCGCGTCCGGTGCCCCCGGCCGCGGCCAGCGCCGGGGCCACCTACGCGGACGTGCTGATGCCGCGCTCGGTGGGCGGGCACCGGGACCGGCTGACCGGCAGCACCGACCGGCAGGCCGAGGCGGACGGCGTCCGCCCCGGCCGCCGCGCGGCGGTGCCCAGCTGGGACGAGATCGTCTTCGGCACCCGCCGCAAGAAGAAGGACTGACCCCGGCCCGGCCGCGAGCGGCCGGGGCGGCCGTCTCAGCCCCGCTCGGGCCCCGTGGCCACCGGGCGGGAGGGGTCGGCGGTCCACTCGCTCCAGGAGCCCGGGTAGAGCGCGGCCTCCACGCCCGCCTCGGCCAGCGCCAGCACCTCGTGCGCGGCCGAGACCCCGGACCCGCAGTAGACCCCGACCTCGGCCCCGGGCGTCGCCCCGAGGGCGGCGAACCTGGCCGCCAGCTCGGCGCGGTCCCGCAGGCGGCCGTCCGGGCGGGCGTTCTCCGTGGTGGGGGCGGAGACGGCGCCCGGGATGTGACCCGCGACCGGGTCGATGGGCTCCACCTCGCCGCGGTACCGCTCCCCGGCGCGGGCGTCCAGCAGCAGCCCCCGGCGCGCGAGGGCGGCGGCGCCGTCCGCGTCGAGGACCGGCAGGCCGCCGGGCTGGGGCACGAAGTCGCCCTCCTGCGGGCTGGGCACCTCGGTGGTCAGCCCGCCCTCCCAGGCCGCGAGGCCGCCGTCCAGCACGCGCACCCCGGGGTGGCCGGCCCAGCGCAGCAGCCACCAGGCGCGGGCGGCGCCCCAGCCCTGCGCGGCGTCGTAGACGACCACCGGGCGGCCGTGCGAGACCCCCGCGGCGCGCATCGCGGCGCCGAAGATCTCCGGATCGGGCAGCGGGTGCCGCCCCGCGGCCCCGGCCGGGCCCGCCAGCGCCGCCTCCAGGTCCACGTACACCGCGCCGGGGATGTGCCCCTGGGCGTAGGCGGCGTCGCCGGGCGGGCCGCCGAGCTGCCAGCGCACGTCGAGCAGCACCGGACGTTCACGCTCCGGACGCGTGGGGTCCAGTGCGCCGGCCAGGTCCAGTGACGAGATGATTACTGTCATGGGCCCATTCTCCCGGTAACCGGGGGGAGACTCCCTGAGTAGCGAGTAACGGCAGTGGCGCACTGGTCATCGATGGGGACCGAGGAGAGAGGACGAGGATGACGACCGAGGCAGCGAGCCCGCCCGCATCCGGAACGCACCGCTGGGTGAGTCTGATGGTGCACGACCTGGCCGCGAGCCAGGCGTTCTACCGGGAGCTGTTCGGCTGGGAGTTCGAGGAGGGGCCGCCGCAGCTTGGCCCCTACGTGCAGGCCGTGAAGGACGGCGTTCCGGTGGCGGGCCTGGGGGAGATCGAGGGCGGCCCGCGCGTGGTCGCCTGGCTGCCGTACATCGCGACCCGGGACGCGGACGCCACCGCCGCCGCGGTCCGGGAGAGCGGCGGGACGATGGCGGTCGGGCCGCTGGAGGTGGAGGGCGTGGGCCGGCTGGCCATCGCGGCGGACCTCAGCGGGGCGGCGTTCGGGCTGTGGCAGGGCGGGCCGCGCCGGCGCGGCTCCTTCCGGCCGCCCTCCGGCGCCCCGGAGTGGAACGAGCTGATCACCGCGGAGTCCTCTGCGGTGGCGAAGTTCTACTCCGTGGTCTTCGGCTACGAGGCGGGTCCCGAGCCGGCGCTCCCGGAGGGCAGCGACTACCTGACGCTGACCCTGGCCGGCCGCCCGGTGGCGGGCATCCGCGGCGTGGGCGCCTCGCTCCCGCACGACCGGGGGCCGCACTGGCTGACGTACTTCAAGGTGCCGGACGTGGCCGAGGCCGTGGAGCGGGTGACCGCGCTGGGCGGGCGGCGGCTGTCCGGGCCGGAGGAGTCGCCGTTCGGGCTGTGGGCGCAGGTGACCGACCCGGAGGGCGCGCCCTTCGCGGTCATCCGGCCCGGGAGGCGGTAGGCACCGGGTCACCGGCGTGACGCCCCCGGCCCGTCCGGCCGGGGGCGTCGTGCTGCCGCGCGGAGGGAACGGCCTGGGGAACGGCCGGAGTTGCCGCCTCCGGGCCGGTCCTGGCCGACGGCCGCCCCTGGCCGAGGACGATGCCGAGGACGACCAGCGCGAAGCCCGCAAGCTGCCCCGGCGTGAGGGTCTGGCCGAGCAGGAGCAGGCCCGCCAGGGTGGCGACCAGCGGGTTGGTCAGGGTGAGGAAGGCCAGGGACGAGGCGGGCAGGCGCTCGATCCCGCGGAACCACAGGGCGTAGGCGAGGGCCGTGCCGATCAGGCCGAGGTAGGCGTAGCCCAGGGCGTTGCCGGCGGTGATCCCGGCGGGCAGGCCCTCGGCGGCCAGGGCGAGCGGGGCGAGGACCAGGCCGCCCGCGGTCAGCTGCCAGCCGGTGAACGCCAGCAGCGAGACGCCGTCGGGGCGGCCCCAGCGCTTGCCCAGGACGACGGCGAGCGCCATCGCCGCGGTGGCCCCGACCATGGCCAGCAGCCCGGCGGCGTCGACCGCGGCGTTCCCCCGCAGGACCAGCAGGGCGACGCCGCCGACGCCGATCAGCCCGGCGTACAGGGTGCGGGCGGTGGGCCGGACCTTCAGCAGGCCGATGCCGAAGGCGGCGACCAGCAGCGGGGCGACCGCGCTGATGGTGGAGGCGACGCCGCCGGGCAGGCGGTAGGCGCCGTAGAAGACCAGGGGGAAGAGGATGCCGAAGTTGAGCAGGCCCAGCACGGCGGTCTTCCACCACCAGGCGCCGCGCGGCATCCGGCGGGTGAACGCCACCAGGAGCAGCCCGGCGGGCAGGGCGCGGAAGGCGGCGGCGAGCAGGGGGCGGCCGTCGGGCAGCAGCTCGGTGGTGGTGACGTAGGTGGTGCCCCAGGTCGCGGGGCCGACGGCGGCGAGGGCGGCCGTTCCGGCGTAGGCGAGGAGACGGGAGCGGGGGGCGGCGGGACGGGGGACGGACACGGCGGCTCTCCTCAACGCTATTATTCTCAACGTTGAAGCATTCTCCCCTCCAGCGTCAGCGAACGTCAAGTTTCTCAACATTGAAAGAAGGGCGAGGGCATGGACCAGGCCACCGACGCGATGGACGAGCTGCGCGGCCAGTGGGAGCGCGAGCGGCCCGATCTCGCGGGCCTCGACGCCATGGCCCTGGTCGGCCGGATCACGCGGGCCGCCAGCCTGCTGCTGAAGGGAATGAAGCCGGTCTTCGCCCGGCACGGCCTGGAGCAGCCCGAGTTCGACGTGCTGGCCACCCTGCGCCGGGCCGGGGCACCGTACGAGCTGACGCCCGGCGGCCTGCTGAAGTCCACGATGGTCACCTCGGGCGCCATCACCAACCGCCTGGACCGGGTGGAACGCAAGGGGCTGATCGAGCGCCGCTCCGACCCCGCCGACCGCCGCGCGGTCCGGGTCCGCCTCACCCCGGCCGGGGTCGAGCTGGTGGACCGGGTCGTGGGCGAACACCTCGCCAACGAGGAGCGGATGCTGGCGGACCTCTCCCCCGCCGACCGCGCCGCGGTGGACGCCGCCCTGCGCCGCCTGCTGATCTCCCTCGGGGACACGCACCTGGGCTGAGGCCCCCCGGGCGCCGGGGGCTACGCCGGGGCCGGGCGCTCCTCGCGCGGGGCGGAGGGGGGCGGGACGGCGTCCGTGGGCAGGACGTCCGGCGAAATCGGGCCGGCCCCGGCCGTGGCCGCCGTCAGCCGCCGCCGGTGGTGGCGGCGGCACAGCACCTCGTAGCCGACCTCGCCGTCCGCGCCCACGTCCCCGACGACCACCTGCGCGCCCTCGACCACCATCCGGCCGCCCACCGTGCGGGCGTTGTGCGTGGCGCGGGCCCCGCACCAGCACAGCGCCTCGACCTGCAGCACCTCCACCCGGTCCGCCAGCTCGATCAGCCGCTGGGAGCCGGGGAAGAGGCGGGTCCTGAAGTCGGTGGTGATACCGAAGGCGTAGACGTCGATGCCCAGGTCGTCCACGATCCGGGCCAGCTGGTCCACCTGCTCCGGGGAGAGGAACTGCGCCTCGTCCGCGATCACGTAGTCGGCCCGGCCGCCCGAGGTGAGGTAACGCACCAGGTGCGCGTGGAGGTTCATCTCCTCGCCCGCCTCGATCGCCTCCGTCACCAGGCCCAGGCGGGAGGAGAGCCGGCCCTCCCCCGCCCGGTCGTTCCGGGTGAAGATCAGGCCGCGCAGGCCGCGGGCCGAGCGGTTGTGCCGGATCTGCAGCGCGAGCGTGCTCTTGCCGCAGTCCATGGTGCCGCAGAAGAAGGCGAGTTCAGCCACGGGGACGTGCTCCAGGTCGGGTCAGGTGCGGACTTCGAGGAGGGGGACGAGCTGCTCGGCCGGGGTCACCGAGCCGTGCATGCCGACCAGCGCGGACTCCCGCGGCTCGCTGCGCGTGGCCACCACCGCCGAGCTGCCGGTCATGGCCACCAGCACGTCGCCGATCCGGCCGCGCACCCGCGGCTCGACGTCCACGCCGGGCGGGCCGAACCAGCCCAGCTCGATGGCCTCCTCCCGCGTGACCACCCAGGCGTGCCCGGCCAGCACCTCGCGCCAGACCGCGTGCACGTCGGCGGCGGCGCCGGGGACGGCGTAGAGGTGGCGCGCGCGGCCCTCCCCGCCGAGGCGGGCCACGCCCGCACGCAGCTCCCAGTCCTCGTCGAAGTCGAACCGGGCCTCCTCGCTCTGCGGAACGTCCACCATCCCGTGGTCGGCGGTGACGTAGAGCACCGAGCGGGGGGGCAGCTGGTCGGCCAGCCGCCGGGCGAGGCCGTCCACGTACCGCAGTTGCTCGCGCCAGGCGGCCGAGCCCATGCCGTGTTTATGCCCGGTGCCGTCCAGCTCGGCGTAGTACGTGTACACCAGGGAGCGGTCGGCGGCGGCCAGCCGCGCGGCGGCCAGGTCCATGCGCTCCCCCGGGTCGGGGCGGCCGAAGAACGTGCCCCCGGCCAGGGCCACCTCCGTCAGCGGGGTGTGCTCGAAGTGCGGGGCGGAGACCTGCGCGACGGCGATGCCGGCGGCGTGGGCCCGCTGGAAGACGGTGGGGTGCGGCTGCCACTGCCGCGGGTCCGTCCACGGCTCCCAGCGAAGCTGCTGCATCAGCTCGCCGGTGGCCGGGTCGAGGACCCGGTACCCGGTCAGGCCGTGGGCGGCGGGGGGGAGGCCGGTGCCGACGGAGGCCAGGGAGGTCGCGGTGGTGGCCGGGAACCCGGCCGTGATGGGCTCGCCGGAGCCCGCGCGGGAGCTGGGCAGCAGGGAGGTCAGGAAGGGGGCCTCCGCCGGGTGCGCGAGCAGCGCCTCCCAGCCGAGGCCGTCCACGAGGAAGAGGCAGACGCGGTCCGCGGGCGGGAGGGCGAGGCCGGAGGCGGGGCCCGCCAGGCCCAGGCCGGCCGCGGCGGCGGGGAGCACGTCGGCGAGCGAGGCCGTGCCGTACCGGGGGGCGGGCGCGGCGCGGGGGTCCAGCGGCTCGGGGTCGGCGCCGGCCTGGTCCTGGGCGGCCGGCGGCCCGGCGCCGCTGCCGGGCGGGGGCCCCCAGGGCCGCGTCACCTGTCGGCCGCCGCGGTCGCCTCGGAGAGGGCCTGGGCGAACTCCAGCGTCTGACGGACCGTCTCGGGGCCGTCGCCCGCCTCGCTGATCCGCAGCGAGAGGTCGTCGGCGGTGGTGGAGCCGGTGTAGCCGTGGTCCGCCTCGCAGTTGGGGTCGCCGCAGCCGGCGGGCTCCAGGTCGATGCGGTTGACCGCGCCCCAGCCGATGGTCAGCACGACCTCGCGCGGCGCTGTGCCCGGGACGTAGGACTGCGGGTCGGAGACCACGCGGCTGATCACCACGGAGGAGATCCGGGAGAGCTTCACGGACTCGGTGGAGGTGGTGGCGTACGGGGCCGGGGCCGAGCTGTCGGCGGACTGCTCGTCGGTGTGGCTGACGATGAAGCGGGTGGGCGTCAGCACGAGGACAGTGGCGTGGCGGCGGACCTCGTTGCTGTCGAACGTCGTCTCCTGGTGGACGAGGAAGGAGACGACGGACTCCCGTCCTACGGCGGCCTCCACCGCCTCGGCGACCAGCGCCGGGTAGTAGCCGCTGCGCTCGATCGCCTCCCGCAGCCCCTGGGACGTCGTACCGGTCTTCGCCATGTGCCCATCCTAAGGGGCAGGTGTGACACCGGCAGGGCCGTTCGGGGCAGTGCCGGAACGGCCGGGGCGCGGCGGGCGGCCGGGGGCGGCCGTCGGCGGTCAGTACGCGGGGAGGCGGCGCGGCCCCAGGTCCGCGCGCGGGGGCGGGGGCGCGACGCGCACGGTGGCCGCGAGGACGCCGACGCCGTGCGGCGCGACGACCACGGGGTCCAGCTCGACGGCCGCGATCTCCGGCCGGTCCTCGACGAGGCGGCCGGTGCGCAGCAGCAGCTCCTCCAGGGCGGGGGTGTCCACGGGCCGGGCGCCGCGCCAGCCGAAGAGCATGGGCGCGGCCCTGATGGCGCGGACCAGTTCGGCGGCGTCCCGGTCGGTCACGGGGAGCAGCCGGTGGGCGAGATCGCCCAGCAGCTCGGAGGGCGGCCCGGCCAGGCCGAAGGAGAGCACGGCGCCGATCGAGGCGTCCACGGTGGCCCGCACGACCGTGTCCACGCCGCGCGGGGCCATGGCCTGCACCACGGGCCGCAGCCGCTCGGGGCGGTCGCCGAGCTGCCTCGTCAACTCGGTGTAGGCGCGTCGTAGTTCGCCCTCGGTGGCCAGGCCGAGCCGTATCCCGCCGAGGTCGGCGCGGTGCCGCAGGTGGGGGGCGGTGGCCTTCAGCGCTACGGGGAAGCCGATGGCGCGGGCCGCAGCCACGGCGGCCTCGGCGTCGGGGGCCTGCCGGGCGGGGAGCAGGGGGATGCCGTAGGCGGCGAGCAGTTCCTCGGTGCGGGCCGCGGGGAGCGTGACGGGCCGCCCGGCCCCGGCCGCCTCGGCCAGGGCCCGCCCCGCGGCCTGCTCGTCCACATCCTCGAACCGGGGCACGCGCCCGGGCGCTGCGGCCCGCGCGCGCCACTCCGCGTGGCGCACGGCCGCGGCCAAGGCCCGCGCGGCCCGCTCGGCGGACGGGAAGGCCGGCACGCCCCGCTCCCCCAGCGCGAGGGCCAGCTCCTCCAACGCCAGATGCGCGACGAGCACGGGCTTGCGCACCCCGCCGCCTTCTCCGGCGGTCGCCGGTTCCCCGGCGGGGGCAACGGCAGAGGCGGGCGTGCGCCCGGCGCCTTCCGCCGGGGGCGGTCCTCCCCCCGGCACGGCTTCGGCTCCCGGCGGGGTCCGGCCGGGGCCCGGCGGGGTGGCGCCCTGCGGGCCGAGGGCAGCCCTGCGGGGCTGATCACCCGGCACGGGGCCGGACGGCGCGGCACGGACGCGTGCGTCGCCGCCGTCCGCGGCGGCTCCCGAATCGCCATCCGGACCAACGCCCCGGGCCGGCGCGCACCCCACGCCCTCCGCCGGGGGCGGTCCCTCCCCCGGCGGGGGCCCGGCGAGGTCCTCCGGCGCGGTGGCGCCGCCGGGGGCGCGCCCCGCGGAGGGGACGGCACCGGCCGGGGCGTCGGCCGTGCCGGGCAGCGGCGCGGCGCCGCCGGCCGCGGGGGCCAGGGCGGCGGCCAGGGCTTCCGAGGGCGGGCCGGCGTCCGCTACCGAGGGGATGACCGTGACCAGGACCGCGTCCGTGGCGGGGCGGGCGAGGGCGGCGGCCACCGCGGCGCGGTAGTCCTCGGGGGGCGCGCCCGGGGCGAGGGCGGCGGGCGGCGAGGGGCGCAGGCCCAGCGCGCGGCAGGCGTCGTGGGCGACGAGGCCGAGCGCCTCGTCGTTGCCCACGATGGCCACGCGCGGCCCCGCGGGCAGCGGCTGGCGGGCCAGCAGCAGCCCGGTGTCCACCAGCTCCACGGCCGTTCCCGCCTCGATGACCCCGGCCTGCCGCAGCAGCGCGGAGACCGTGTCCTCGGGCGTGCGGCCGACCGGCGCGGAGTGGCCGGGCGGCGGGGCGCCGCCGCTGTGCCGGCCGCCCCGGACGACGACCACGGGCGTCCCGGCCGCGGCGGTGCGCCGCACCAGGCGCGTGAACTTCCGCGGGTTGCCCAAAGATTCGAGGTACATCAGCACGACGTCGGTTGACGGGTCCTCGTACCAGTACTGGAGGACGTCGTTGCCGGAGACGTCGGCGCGGTCCCCGGCGGAGACGAAGGTGGACAGGCCGCCGCCGCGCCGCTCCAGCTCGTCCAGCGCCGCGATGCCGGTGGCGGCGGACTGGGTGAACAGGCCGATCCGCCCGGCGCGGGGCAGCCGGGGCGCGGGGCTGGCGTTCAGCCGCACGTCCGGCGCGGTGTTGATCACGCCGAACGCCGTGGGTCCCAGGATGCGCATGCCCAGGGAGCGGGCCTGCCGCACCAGCTCGCGCTGCCGCGCCCGGCTGTGGCCCGAGGCCAGGACGACCAGGCCCTGCACCCCGTGCTCCCCGCAGTCCGCGACGACCCCGGCGACCCGGTCGGCGGGGACGGCCACCACCGCCAGGTCCACGGGGGCGCCGATGGCGCCCACGGAGCGGAACGCCGGGGCCCCGCCGAGGCGGTCCTCGCCGGGCGGGAGGGCGGAGTTGACGGCGTAGACGGGGCCGGAGAAGCCCCCGGCGAGCAGCCCGGCCAGCACCGTGCGCCCGGCCCCGCCGGGGCGGCGGCCCGCCCCGACCACGGCCACCGCCCGCGGCGCCAGGAGCCGCTGCACGGAGCGCGCCTCGGCCCGCTGCTCGCGGGCGCGCATGACCGCCAGGGAGGCGGCCGTCGGCTCCAGGTCGAGGGTGAGGTGGACGGAGCCGTCCGCGAAGCTGCGCCGCTGGGAGTACCCGGCGTCCGTGAACACCTTGATCATGCGGGAGTTGGCGGGCAGCACCTCGGCCGTGAAGCGGCGGATGCCGCGTTCCCGGGCGACGGCGGCGACGTGTTCGAGCAGCGTGGAGGCCAGGCCCCGGCCCTGGTGCGTGTCCTGCACCAGGAAGGCGACCTCGGCGCGGTCGGCCGGGGCGGGCGCCGCCCGGCCCTGCGCGTCGACGCGGTCGTAGCGGACGGTGGCCACGAACTCGTCACCCACCGTGGCGGCCAGGCCGACCCGGTCGACGTAGTCGTGATGGGTGAAGCGGCGCACGTCCCGGTCGGAGAGCCGGGGGTAGGGGGCGAAGAAGCGGTAGTACTTCGACTCGTCGGAGACCCGCTCGTAGAAGCTGACCAGCCGCCCCGCGTCCTCGGGCGTGATGGGCCGGACGTGGGCGACCCCGCCGTCGCGCAGCACCACGTCGGCCTCCCAGTGCGCCGGGTACGGGGGCGGTGGGCCGGGAGGCTGAGCGGTCGTCCGCATGGGTTCAGCGTACGGTTGTCCGACCGAACGTTCCGCCAACGCACGTCCGCACGTCCGCTCCCCGGAAGGGCACCACCATGGCCGAGCGCCGCGTCACCATCGGCTGGGCGGAGGGGCTGCACGCCCGCCCCGCCTCGATCTTCGTCCGCGCCGCCACGGCCACCGGGGTGCCGGTGACCATCGCCCGCAAGGGCGGGACGCCGGTGAACGCGGCCTCCATGCTCGCCGTGCTGAGCCTCGGTGCCGAGGGCGGCGAGGAGGTGGTCCTGGCCTCCGCGGCCGAGGACGCCGACGCCGCGGAGGCGGCCCTGGATCTGCTGGCGAGGCTCATTTCCGAAGGACTTGAGGAGCTTCCGGAAACGGTGTGAATAAACCGTTCGCGGCGGCGCCGAAACGCGGGCAGCAGAATTCGCCGCCGCGATTCTCGCGGCGGAATTCAGGGCGCTATTACCCAGGTGTATACGGCCCTTGTTAAATCTGGCCGCGCACCGTGTTTACGGCAGGTTTCGGGCTTCTCACAGCGGCGGGCCTGAACTGCCGCCGGGCGGGCGTGGAGCGTTCCAGCTGGGCCGCCGTCAGCGCCCGCGCCCGCTCCGCGTCGCCGCGCGCGATGGCGTCCACCAGGGCCCCGCGCTCCTGCCACAGGACGACCGCCCGGGAGACCGGCTCGCCCGCGTACAGCCAGGTGATCTTGCGCCGTAGCTGCACCAGCAGCGCGGTCAGCCCGGGGCTGCACGTGGCCTGCGCCACCGTCTCGTGGAACCAGTCCCCCAGCGAGCGCAGGTCCGCCTCCTGCCCCTGGCCTGCGCGCTGACGCCCCAGCCGGACCAGACCGCGCAGCACCTTCAGGTGCGCCTCGGTGCGGCGCTGGGCGGCGCGGGCCGCGCCCAGCGGCTCCAGCAGCGCGCGGATGTCCAGCAGGTCGGCGGCCTCCCGGTCGCCGGGCTGGGCCACGCACGCCCCGGCGTGCCGCCGGGAGACGACGAAGCCCTCCGACTCCAGCGTCCGCAGCGCCTCGCGCACCGGGACCCGGGAGACGCCGTAGCGCTGCGCCAGCTGCTCCTCCGCGAGCCGGGAGCCGGGCGGCAGCACGCCGCCGACGATGTCGTCACGGATCGCCGTGCATACCGTGTGCGCGGAGATACGCATGAACAACCCCCATAAGCCGGCGAGAGCTTCGTGTATTACTACCGGGTCACTGGAGGGAACTGTATGGCAAAACCGGGGGAATGCCGATAGCGCCCCAGTAAAGAGAGGGTTTTTCGGCCTTGAAACCCGGCGGTGCGCGGAGTTTCGGCCACGGGCGCGCCGGAGGCCGGAGGGGGCCCGGGCGCGCCAGCGGGCCCCGGGCGGCGTGGCACGCCCGGGGCCGGCCGGGGGACCGCGCGGGAAGGCCGGGGAGGCCGGGACCAACCGGCGCGGCGTCAGCCGCCGTTGACGACCGTGACCTCGCCGATGCCCAGCTCCGCGACGGGGCCGGCGATCTGCGAGGCGTCGCCCACCAGCACCGTCACCAGCCGGTCGAGGGGGAACGCCCGCACCACGGCCGCCGTTGCCTCCACCGTGCCCGCCTCTGCGAGCCGCTGGTAGAGCCGGGCCTGGTAGTCGTCCGGCAGCTCCTCCTCCACCTGGTCGGCCAGGGTCCCGGCGACCGCCGCGGCGGTCTCGAAGCTCAGCGGCGCCACGCCGACGAGGTACTGGACCGCCGAGTCGCGCTCCTCCTCCGTCAGCCCCTCGGCGGAGAGCGTGCGCAGCACCGCGAAGAGGTCGGCCAGGGCCGGGCCGGTCACCTCGGTGGCCACCGAGCCGCGGATGCCGAGCAGGGCCAGGCCCGTGCCGTCCGCCTTGGAGAGCAGCACCTGGCTGAACGCCCGGATGCCGTAGGTGTAGCCCTTCTCCTCGCGCAGCACCCGGTCGAGCCGGGAGGTGATGGTGCCGCCGAGGCAGTAGATCCCCAGGCGGCGGGCCGGGTAGAGCGGGTCGTGCCGGTCGGCGCCGGTGCGGCCGATCAGCAGCTGGGTCTGCACGGAGCCGGGGCGGTCCACGATGACCACACGCGCCGCGTCGTCCACGGCCGGCGGCTGCCAGGCCAGCGGCGCGGCGGCCGGGCCGCTCCAGGCGCCCAGCGTCTCCTTCAGCACGGCGTCCACGTCCACGCCGGTCAGGTCGCCGACGACCACGGCGGTGGCGCCGGCCGGGCGGACGTGCGCGTCGTAGAAGGCGCGCACGGCCTTGGCGTCGATCCGCTCCACCGTCTCGGCGGTGCCCTGCCGGGGCCTGGCCATCCGGGAGCCGGCGGGGAAGAGCGCGTCGTAGAGGGCCATGGCCGCGCGGCGGCCCGGGTTGGCCAGCTCGTGCGGGATCTCGTCCAGGCGATTGCCCACCAGGCGCTCGATTTCGCTCTCGGCGAACGCCGGGGCGCGCAGCGCGTCCGCCATCAGGCCCAGGGCGGGGCGCAGCCGGGAGGCGGGGACCTCCAGCGAGACGCGAATGCCGGCGTGGTCGGCGTGGCTGTCCAGGGTGGCGCCGTAGCGCTCCAGCTCGGCGGCGAACTCCTCGGCGGAGTGCCGGTCGGTGCCCTCGGACAGGGCGCGGGCCATGATCGTGGCCACGCCCTCCTGGCCGGCGGGCTCGGCGGCCAGCGGGGCGGGCAGGTGAAGGTCGACGGCGACGACCCGCTGGCCGGGCCGGTGGCAGCGCAGCACGGCCAGGCCGTTGGGCAGGCCGCCGCGCTCGGGGGCGGGGAACGCCCAGGGCCGGGGCTCGCCGCCGGAGGGCTGGGGGTGAAGCGTCATGGCGGGGGTCACGGGGGTGGTCTCGGTCATCGGGCTGCCGCCTCTTCGGTGTCGGCCTGGCCGGCGGCGGGGGCCGCCTGCGCGGTCTCGTCGGTGTCCTCGTCCCCGTCGCGGCCCTCGGGCGCGGTCGGCTCGTAGACCAGGACCGCGCGGTTGTCCGGGCGCAGCCGGGCGGCAGCCACCGCCCTGACCTCCTCGGGCGTCACCTCCAGGATGCGCCGCACGGCGGTGAGGGCAAGCTGCGGGTCACCGAAGTGGACGGCGTACTTGCACAGTTCGTCGGCGCGGCCCGCCACCGTGGCCAGCCGGTCCAGCCACTCGCGTTCCAACTGGGCCTGGGCGCGCTCCATCTCCTCGGGGCTGGGGCCATCCTCGGCGAAACGCGCCAGCTCCTCGTCCACCGCGGCCTCGATGGCGGCGATCTCGGCGCCGGAGGAGGTCTTGACGTCCAGCCAGCCCAGCGACGGGGCGCCGGCCAGGCGCAGCAGCCCGAAGCCGGCGGCCACGGCGGTGCGGTCGCGGCGGACCAGGCGGTTGTGCAGGCGGGAGGACTCGCCGCCGCCCAGCGCGGTCAGGGCCAGGTCGGCCGCGTCGGCCTCGCGGGTGCCGTCGTGGGGCAGCCGGTAGGCGGCCATCAGGGCGCGGGCGGGAACGTCCTCGCGCAGCAGCTCGCGCACCTCGCGGCCGAGGACGTCGGGCAGGCTGCCGTCGCGCGGGGGACGCTTGCCGTCGTGGGAGGGGATGGAGCCGAAGTACTTCTCCACCCAGGCCAGGGTCTGCTCGGGGTCGATGTCCCCGACGACGGCGAGGACGGCGTTGTTCGGCGCGTAGTAGGTGCGGAAGAACTCCTGGGCGTCGGCGAGCGAGGCGGCGTCCAGGTCGGCCATCGAGCCGATGGGGATGTGGTGGTAGGGGTGGCCCTCGGGGTAGATCATCGCGCTGAGCTTCTCGAAGGCCGTCCCGTAGGGGACGTTGTCGTAGCGCTGGCGGCGCTCGTTCTTCACCACGTCGCGCTGGTTCTCCAGGGACTCCTCGTCCAGCGCGGACAGCAGGGTGCCCATCCGGTCGGCCTCCAGCCAGAGGGCGAGCTCCAGCTGATGGGCGGGCATGGTCTCGAAGTAGTTGGTGCGTTCGAAGCTGGTCGTGCCGTTCAGCGAGCCGCCGGCGTTCTGGATGAGCTCGAAGTGGCCGTTGCCCTTGACCTGGTGCGAGCCCTGGAACATCAGGTGCTCGAACAGATGGGCCAGTCCGGTGCGGCCGGGGACCTCGTGCCGGGAGCCGACGTCGTACCAGAGGCAGACCGCGGCGACCGGGGTGAGGTGATCCTCGGAGAGCACCAGGCGCAGGCCGTTGGCCAGCCGGTGCTCGGTCGCGGTGAGCCCGCCGACGGTATCCTGCGGGTTGGCCGTGTGGCCCATGGGAATGCGGTCCCTTCGCTCGGACGGTGCTGAGACTTTCGGCAGTTCTACGTCACCTTATGCAAGGTGAGCCGGGGTGCGCGAAGTTCCCGGTTGTCAGAGGGGCCGTCCACCATGGTCGGCAGAATGGCCGCCAGCAACCCGCCCGTCCGCACGAAGGAGCCCCGCCGCGATGGCCCGCCGCAGCCCGCAGTCACCGCCTCCCGAGCAGTTCGAGGAGCGGATCCTCGACATCGACGTCGTCGACGAGATGCAGGGCTCCTTCCTGGAGTACGCGTACTCGGTGATCTACTCCCGCGCCCTGCCGGACGCGCGGGACGGGATGAAGCCCGTGCACCGCCGGATCCTGTACCAGATGCACGAGATGGGCCTGCGCCCCGATCGCGGGTACGTCAAGTGCGCCCGCGTGGTGGGCGAGGTGATGGGCCGCCTGCACCCGCACGGGGACTCGGCCATCTACGACGCCCTGGTGCGGATGGCCCAGCCCTTCTCGATGCGCCTGCCCCTGGTCGACGGCCACGGGAACTTCGGCTCGCTGGGGAACGACGACCCGCCCGCCGCCATGCGGTACACCGAGTGCCGCTCCGCGCCCGCGGCCGGGCTGATGGTGGAGTCCATCGACGAGGACACCGTCGACTTCGCGCCCAACTACGACGGCAGCGAGCGGGAGCCGGCCGCCCTCCCCGCCGCCTACCCCAACCTCCTGGTGAACGGCGCGAGCGGCATCGCCGTGGGCATGGCGACGAACATGCCGCCGCACAACCTCGGCGAGGTCATCGCCGCGGCCCGGCACCTGATCCGGTATCCGAACGCCGACCTGGCCGCGCTGATGCGCTTCGTGCCGGGGCCCGACCTGCCGACGGGCGGTCAGATCGTGGGCATGGACGGCGTGCGGGACGCCTACGCGAGCGGCCGGGGCACGTTCCGGATGCGGGCCACGGTCGCGGTGGAGCCGGTCACGGCCCGCCGCAAGGGCCTGGTGGTCACCGAACTGCCGTTCACCGTCGGCCCGGAGAAGGTCGTCGCCAAGATCAAGGACCTGGTCAACGCCAAGCGGCTCCAGGGCATCGCGGACGTCAAGGACCTCACCGACCGCGAGCACGGCCTGCGCCTGGTCATCGAGGTGAAGAACGGCTTCAACCCCGAGGCGGTCCTCGCCCAGCTCTATAAGCTCACCCCGATGGAGGAGTCCTTCGGGATCAACAACGTCGCCCTGGTGGACGGCCAGCCGCTGACGATGGGCCTGAAGGAGCTGCTCCAGGTCTACGTCGACCACCGCTTCGAGGTGGTGCGGCGGCGCAGCGAGTTCCGGCGGCGCAAGCGGCGGGACCGGCTGCACCTGGTCGAGGGCCTGCTGGTGGCGCTGGTCGACATCGACGAGGTCATCCGGCTGATCCGCTCCAGCGAGAACGCCGCCGCCGCCAAGGAAGCGCTGATCGCGCGCTTCGGCCTGTCGGAGACGCAGACGCAGTACATCCTCGACACGCCGCTGCGGCGGCTGACCCGCTTCGACCGGCTGGAGCTGGAGGGCGAGCGGGACCGGCTGACGGCCGAGATCGCGGAGCTGACGGCGATCCTGGACTCGGACGCGGAGCTGCGGAAGCTGGTCTCCGCCGAGCTGGCCGAGGTCTCCAAGAAGTACGCCACGCCGCGCCGCACGCTGCTGGCCGAGGCGCGCCCCGAGGGGGAGGCCGCCGAGGCCGTGCCCCTGGAGGTCTCCGACGACCCCTGCCGCGTGCTGCTGTCCTCCACCGGGCTGCTGGCGCGCTCGGCGGACGGGGACGTGGCGTTCGACCAGCGGGCGCGGCGCGGCAAGCACGACGTCGTCGTATCGGCCGTGCCGTCCACCGCGCGCGGCGAGGTCGGGGCCGTGACCTCCACCGGGCGCCTGCTGCGGCTGGCCGTGGTGGACCTGCCGCAGCTGCCGCACAGCTCCTCGGTGCCGAGCCTGGCGGGCGGGGCGCAGCTGTCGGAGTTCCTCTCGCTGGAGCCCGACGAGCGGGTGGTGTGCCTGACGACGCTGGACGAGTCCTCGCCGGGCCTGGCCATCGGCACGGAGCAGGGAGTGGTCAAGCGCGTGGTGCCGGACTACCCGGCCAACAAGGAGGAGCTGGAGGTCATCTCCCTGCGGGAGGGGGACCGGATCGTCGGCGCGGCCGAGCTGCGCAGCGGCGAAGAGGACCTGGTGTTCATCACCAGCGACGCCCAGCTGCTGCGGTACCCGGCCTCCCAGGTGCGGCCTCAGGGCCGGCCGGCGGGCGGGATGGCGGGCGTGAAGCTGGGCGAGGGCGCGCGGGTCATCTCGTTCACGGCCGTCGACCCGGCGGCCGAGGCCGCGGTGGTCACGGTGGCCGGCGGCCCGGACACGCTGGACGCGCTGGGCACGGCGAAGCTCACGCCCTTCGACCAGTACCCGCGCAAGGGGCGGGCCACGGGCGGCGTGCGCTGCCAGCGTTTCCTGAAGGGCGAGGACCACCTGGCCTTCGCCTGGGCGGGGGCCGCCCCGCCCCGCGCGGCCACGGCGGCGGGCGCCCCGGCCGACCTCCCTGAGCCCGACCCGCGCCGGGACGGCTCGGGTGTCCCCCTGGCCAAGCCGATCGCGGTGGTCGCCGGGCCGGTGTGAGCGGCGCGCTCCGCCCCCGGGCGGAACGCGCCCACCCGGGGGCCGGGGCCTTGCCCCCGGCCCTGGCGACCGCCGCCGCGACGCGGACGCGTCACCCTGCCCTGAAGCCGGGCCCCTCACAACGGCTTTCGCGGGCGCTGCGCCACCGACGCCGCCGGGCTTCTTCGCAACGGCCGCCACATGCGTTGTCCCACCCCCGCCCCGGGCGAGGGAGTCGCCCCCAGCGGCCGACACCGCACGCGTCCTCCGACCCCCGCTCCGGGCGGGAGCGGCGGCCTCGCGGCGACCCCCTCACGGGCCAGGCGGGCCGCGCACCCGGCGCCGGTCAGCGCCCCGGCGCGTCCGGGACGTCGTCCGGGTCGTCCACGTAGCGCAGGAACGCCCAGCGGCCGGCCGCGGGGTCGGGGTCGGGGCCCGCGCAGGCGGAAAGCTCCTTGTGCAGGGCCTCCGCGTCGATGCCGGAGCCGATGAGGACCAGCTCGGTGCGGCCCGCCTCCGCCGGGTAGAAGCGCAGGAAGCGGCCCACGGCGTGGACGGCGTACCGCTCGGCCGGGCCGAGGGCGACGTGCCCCTTGATGCGGTAGAGGCCAGGCGGCCTGGTGTCGAGGAAGCGCATCAGGCGGGCGGCGGACAGCGGCTCCTCGGAGGCGAACGCCACGCTCTCGTGGGCCGCGTGGGGATGCGGGCCCGCCTCCTCCTCGGCGGCGAGCAGGTCCGCGAAGCTGAGCTGCCGCGCCCCCTCCGCCCGGCCGGCCCCGCCCGGGTCCAGCAGCAGCCGCGGGTCGATCCGCCCGTGCTCCGCCGCGACGACCGGCGCGCCACGGGCGCGTTCGCGCAGCTCCTCCAGCAGCCGCGCCAGGCGCTCGGGCCCGACCCGGTCCGCCTTGTTGACCACCACGAGGTCGGCCACGCCCGGGTGCCGGGTGCGCTCCGCCTCGGCCGCGTCCACCACCTGCACCAGCCCGCCGTAGAGGGCGCGCGGGTTCTCCCCGGCGAGGATCATCCGGGCCAGCGCGGGCGGCTCGGCCAGGCCGCTGGCCTCCACCACGATCAGGTCCATCCGCAGCTCGGGGCGGGTCAGGCGCTCCAGCGCGTGGTCCAGGTCCTCGGTGTCCACGGCACAGCACAGGCAGCCGTTGCCGAACGAGGCCAGGGCGTCGACCTGCCCCGCGACGGTCATGGCGTCCACCGGGATGCTGCCGAAGTCGTTGACCACCGCGCCGATCCGCGCGCCCTCGCGGTTGCGCAGCAGGTGGTTGAGGAGCGTGGTCTTCCCCGCTCCGAGGAAGCCCGTGAGGACGAGGACCGGGACCCTGGGGCTGACCATGCCCCGCACGATACCGGCACCCGGACGGCCGCCCCCGCGGCGGCCGTTCACCCCCGGCGGGCCCGGCGGCAGGCGCCCGGACACAGGCGGACACGCACCCGGGCACACCAACGCGACGGATGGGGCAGGAGTGGTTAGCCTTGCCTGGGTGAGCACGTGTGCGAACGCCTCCCGGGCGGCGGCCGAGCCGCTGCCGGGCACGGCGGCGACGGCGGGGACCTGGCTGCTGATCGAGCAGCCCGGGCCCTGGGGCGCGCGGGCGCTCACCGACAGCCGGCTGGACCCGGGCGTGGGCCGCGCGCTCGGCGCCTGGGACGCCGCGGGCGTGCGCGCCGCGCTGATCCGCCGCCCCGGCCGGGACGGTGCCGCGGAGGAACGCCGGGCCGGCCGGGTCTTCCTGGCCCACACCGCGCCGGGCAACGCCTGGATCCGCGCTCTGTGCCCCGCCGACCCCCGCGAGCTGCTGGCCCTGGACCCGGCGCGCCTGGGCGCCGGGCACCACGACGGCGTCGGCGAGCCCTACCGCGGGGCCCCGCTGGTCCTGGTGTGCACCAACGGCCGCCGCGACCGCTGCTGCGCGGTGCTGGGCCGGCCCCTGGCGGCGGAGGCCGCCGCGGCCGGGGGCGCCTCGGTCTGGGAGGTCACCCACCTGGGCGGGCACCGGTTCGCCCCGACCCTGCTGGTCCTGCCGCACGGCTACGCCTACGGGTGGATGACCGCGGTGGCGGTCAAGGACGTGGTCAGCGCCGTCCAGGACGGGCGGGTGGTCACCGAGCGCTGCCGCGGGCGTTCCGCCTGGGACCGCGCCGGGCAGGCCGCCGAGCTGGCCGTCCGCGCGCTGACCGGCGAGGACGGCGCGGACGCCCTGACGGTTGCGGGCGGCCCACGGCCCACGGTGAGCCACCGGGACGGGCGGGCCTGGCGGGTCACGGTCGCCCGGACCGAGCCGGGCCCGCCGGTGCCGGCGAGCTGCGGCGCGGACCCCGAGCCGCAGACCCGCTTCGAGGTCACGGCCGTGGAGCCGCTGGGCCCGCGCTAGCCGCGCGGCCCCGGGGCCGCGCTCAGGTGTCGATGCGGGAGCGGTCCAGCGTTCCCGCCGAGCGGGCCAGGAACTCGCGGCGCGGGGCGACGTCGTTGCCCATCAGCAGGCTGAACGCCTCCTCGGCCGCCTCCAGGTCGCTGATGTTGATCCGCCGCAGGGTCCGCTTGCGCGGGTCCATGGTGGTCTCCGCGAGCTGGTCGGCGTCCATCTCGCCCAGGCCCTTGTACCGCTGGATGGAGTCCTTGTACCGCACGCCCCGGCGCTCCAGGTCCAGCAGCGTCTGCCGCAGCTCCTGGTCGGAGTACGTGTACACGTACCGATCCTGGCCGCGCCTGGGGTTGGACAGCTCGATGCGGTGCAAGGGCGGGACGGCCGAGAAGACGCGGCCCTGCTCGACCATGGGCCGCATGTAGCGCTGGAAGAGGGTCAGCAGCAGGCAGCGGATGTGCGCGCCGTCCACGTCGGCGTCGGCCAGGAAGATCACCCGGCCGTACCGGGCCTGGTCGATGTCGAACGTCCGCCCCGACCCGGCTCCTATCACCTGGATGATGGCGCCGCACTCGGCGTTCTTCAGCATGTCCGCGACGGAGGACTTCTGGACGTTGAGGATCTTGCCGCGGATGGGCAGCAGGGCCTGGAACTCGGAGTTCCGCGCGAGCTTGGCCGTGCCCAGGGCGCTGTCGCCCTCGACGATGAACAGCTCGCTGCGCTCGACCTCGTCGCTGCGGCAGTCGGCCAGCTTGGCGGGCAGGGCCGAGGACTCCAGCGCGGTCTTCCGGCGCTGGGCCTCCTTGTGCTGGCGGGCGGCGATGCGGGTGCGGGCTGCGGCCACGACCTTCTCCAGCACGGCGCGGGCCTGCTGCTTGGCGTCGCGCTTGTTCGAGGTCAGGAACGCCTTCAGCTCCTTGGCGACCACGGTGGCCACGATCCGGGAGGCGGCCGAGGTGCCCAGGACCTCCTTGGTCTGCCCCTCGAACTGCGGCTCGGCCAGGCGGACGGTGACGACGGCCGTCAGGCCCTCCAGGGCGTCGTCCTTGGAGATGTCGTCCTCGGCGACCCGCAGCAGCTTGGTGGCGCGCAGGACGTCGTTGACCGTGGTGCGCAGGGCCCGCTCGAAGCCGGCAACGTGGGTGCCGCCCTTGGGGGTGGCGATGATGTTGACGAACGAACGCACGGTCGCGTCGTAGCCCGTGCCCCAGCGCAGCGCAACGTCCACCTCCAGGTCCCGCTTGACCTCGGTGGGGATCATGTGGCCGCGGTCGTCCAGGACGGGAACGGTCTCCTTGAAGGTGCCCTGGCCGCTCAGCCGCAGCACGTCGCAGACCGGCTTGTCGGGGGCCAGGAACTCACAGAACTCGCTGATGCCGCCGTCGTAGCGGAAGACCTCCTCGACGGGGCCCTCGCCGTCGGAGGGGCGCTCGTCGCGGACGGTGATGGTCAGCCCCGGGACGAGGAACGCGGTCTGGCGGGCGCGGGCGTGCAGGGTCTCCACGGACAGGCGGGCGTCCTTGAGGAAGATCTGCCGGTCCGCCCAGTACCGCACGCGGGTGCCGGTGCGGGACTTGGGAATCTTGCGGACCCGGCGCAGGCCGCCGGCGGGGTCGAAGGGGGCGTCCGGGCTGGTCTCGGTGAAAATGCCGGGGGTGCCGCGCCGGAAGCTGATGGCGTGGGTGTGGCCGCCGCGGTCGACCTCCACGTCAAGGCGGGCGGAGAGGGCGTTCACCACCGAGGCGCCCACGCCGTGCAGGCCGCCGGAGGCCGCGTAGGAGCCGCCGCCGAACTTGCCGCCGGCGTGCAGCTTGGTCATGACGACCTCGACGCCGGACAGGCCGGTCTTGGGCTCGGCGTCGACGGGGATGCCCCGGCCGTTGTCCCGGACCTCCACGGAGCCGTCCTCGTGGAGGAGGACGTCGATGCGGTCGCAGTGGCCGCCCAGGGCCTCGTCCACGGAGTTGTCGATGATCTCCCAGAGGCAGTGCATCAGGCCGCGGCTGTCCGTGGAGCCGATGTACATGCCCGGGCGCTTGCGGACCGCCTCCAGGCCCTCCAGGACCATCAGGTGCCGGGCGGTGTAGGCGCCCCCCGGGTCGGACCCGGTCAGCAGTGCGGCGGATGGCACGGACGTGTCGGCGGTCACGCGGTTTCGCTCCTCGCTGAATCCTGATCGGTGGCGGAGTGCCGCTCAGAGGGTACCGAGGCCAGAGAGAGCGGTTGTGCAGCCACCCACGAGGTCACAGGGTAGCCCAGAGTCGCTCACTTGTTCGAAGAAGGGGAGGGGTGACGGATACATCACGTTCCCTTCGAGGCATGAACCCTTTAGGCTCCGGGCACGTCCTCCTGAACGAAGGACGAGCAGCCGGGTACACGGAGGTAGACGGCGTATCCGGAGCCTGACCGTCAGCCCCATAGACCGATAGACCGCGCTACACCAAGCAATCACTGCAATACGGCTCATTCGCCGCCAACCGGCAGCGTCCGGTCATCCCGGGAAAGTTTTTTCTCCGGGAAGCCGCGAGCGGGAACGTTCTCGGCCTGGTTGGATGTTGTCCCTGGTACGACAGCTCGTCGAGCTAGAGAAGAGGCGACGTGACTACTGTTCTGACCCCCGCGACCCCGCTGACCGCCGGGGACCGCTGCGACCGCTGTGGTGCCCAGGCATATCTCCGCGTGGTCCTCATCAGCGGCGGAGAGCTGCTGTTCTGCGCCCACCACGGCCGTAAGTTCGAGCCGGAGCTCAAGAAGATCGCCGCGGAGATACAGGACGAGACGGAGAAGCTGACCGCTGCTCCCGCCAGCGCGCGCGAAGACGAACGCTGACCGGCGCGCCGGTCAGGCGCATCGCGTCCACCCACCCGACGGGCTCGGTCCGGCGCCAGAGCCGGAGGCAGCGGGCGGTCACCCCGACGAAACCAGGGGTGGCCGCCCGTTTCCGTTCGACTTCTGACCGGACGCGACGGCCGCCGCGATGGCCGAGCCCTCCGTGTACACCCCGGGGCGGCCCCGCTCGCCGCAGCCGCTGCCCCAGGAGACCAGGCCGACCAGCCGCCCGCCGGCCACCAGCGGGCCGCCGCTGTCGCCCTGGCAGGCGTCCGCTCCCCCGCCCGGGGCGGCGGCGCAGACCATCGAGGCCGGGTCGAAACGGCCGTTCCCCGCTTCCCGGTACGCACGCGCGCAGGCGTCGTCCGGCAGCAGGCGCACGCCCGCCGAGCGCAGGCCGGTGGCGTAGCGGCCCGTGCCGTCGGTGTCGCCCCAGCCGTAGACGCGGGCGGGGGTGCCGGCGCGGTAGGCCGGCTCGCCGGGGTCCGCGGCCAGAGGGATGACGTGGCCGTCGGGCAGGGCCTCGGCCAGCGTCAGCACGGCCAGGTCCCCGGAGTGGGTGCGCTCGTCGTAGTCCGGGTTCACCCAGGCCTCGGCCACGGGCACCTCGCGGCCCGCGGTGCCGGTGAGGTCGTCGCGCCCGGCGATGACCGCCAGGTCGGGGGGTGGGGGGCCCGCCGGGGCGCCGGGCTCGGGCGTGAGCAGGCAGTGGGCCGCGGTGACCACGGTGCGCGGGCCCAGCACCGCCCCGCCGCAGTACTGGCCCGAGCGGGCGTCCCCGAACAGCGACCGGCTGGCGAGGGCCACCACCCAGGGGTGGCGCTCGACGGGGGTGGCGTGGCCGCCGACCACGGTCCCGTCCGCGGCCGAGGCGGCGGGAACGGCCGGGGCCAGGGGCGCGGCGGGCAGCAGCGCGAGGAGGAGGGCCGAGAGCACCGGCCACGACGGCCGGGGCAGCCGGGACGGACAACGCATGAGGGCTCCTGACCGTGTGGGGTCCTTTGGACACCCAGCGTCATGGCGACGGCCGCGGCGCGCATCCCGAATGCGCCCGCGGCCGTCGTCGCGCTCCCGCCCCCGTAGGGGGACGGGGTCAGTCGAGGTAGTCCCGCAGCACCTGCGAACGGGAGGGGTGGCGCAGCTTGGACATGGTCTTCGACTCGATCTGGCGGATCCGCTCGCGGGTGACGCCGTAGACCTTGCCGATCTCGTCCAGGGTCTTGGGCTGGCCGTCGGTGAGGCCGAAGCGCATGGAGACCACGCCGGCCTCGCGCTCGCTGAGCGTGTCCAGCACCGAGTGGAGCTGCTCCTGCAGGAGGGTGAAGCTGACCGCGTCCGCCGGGACCACGGCCTCGGAGTCCTCGATGAGGTCGCCGAACTCGCTGTCACCGTCCTCGCCGAGCGGGGTGTGCAGGGAGATCGGCTCGCGGCCGTACTTCTGGACCTCGACCACCTTCTCGGGGGTCATGTCCAGCTCCTTGGCCAGCTCCTCCGGGGTGGGCTCGCGGCCCAGGTCCTGGAGCATCTGGCGCTGCACCCGGGCCAGCTTGTTGATCACCTCGACCATGTGCACCGGGATGCGGATGGTGCGGGCCTGGTCGGCCATGGCGCGGGTAATGGCCTGCCGGATCCACCAGGTCGCGTAGGTGGAGAACTTGTAGCCCTTGGTGTAGTCGAACTTCTCCACGGCGCGGATGAGGCCGAGATTGCCCTCCTGGATCAGGTCCAGGAAGAGCATGCCGCGGCCGGTGTACCGCTTGGCGAGGGAGACGACGAGGCGGAGGTTCGCCTCCAGCAGGTGGTTCTTCGCGCGGCGGCCGTCCTCGGAGATGATCTCCAGCTCGCGCTTGAGCTTGGGGGCGATCTTGTCCGAGCCGGCCAGCTTGTCCTCGGCGAAGAGGCCGGCCTCGATGCGCTTGGCCAGCTCCACCTCCTGCTCGGCGTTGAGCAGGGGGACCTTGCCGATCTGCTTGAGGTAGTCCTTGACCGGGTCGGCCGTCGCGCCGGCGGCGGCGACCTGCTGGGCGGGGGCGTCGTCCTCGTCCTCGTCGGACAGGACGAAGCCCTCGTTCTCCTGCTTGCCCTCGGGGCCGGGCTCGGCCGGGGCGGCGCCGCGGGCGGCCCGCTCGGCGGGCTCCTCCAGCCCTTCCTCCTCGCCCTCGAGGAACTCGTCGACGATCTCCTTCTTCGACTCCCCCTTCTTGCCGGTCGCGGCGGTCTTCTTCGCCGCGGCCTTCTTGGCGGGAGCCTTCTTCGCCACGGCCTTCTTGGCGGGGGCCTTCTTCGCCACCGCCTTGGCGGCGGCGGGCGCCTCGGGGGCCTCCAGCTCCTCCGGGGCCTGCGCGGCGGCGGGCGCCTCCAGCTCCTCGGGGTCCGGAGTCCCGGCGCCCGCGGGGGCGGCCAGGGCGGTGGCCTTCTTGGGAGGGGGGGTCTTCGCCGCGACGGTCTTCGTCGCGGTGCGCTTGGCCGTTGTCTTCGCGGCGACACTCTTGCGGTTGCGCTTCGGCGCCTCGGCGGCACTCACCATCAGCGTCACGCCCTCCTCGTCGAGGATCTGGTTGAGGCTGCGCAGAACGTTCTTCCACTGGGTTGACGGGATCTGGTCAGCCTCGAAGGCCCGGCGCACGTCATCGCCGGCGATCTGCCCCTCAGCCTTCCCCCGCTCGATGAGCGCCATCACAGAATTGGACTCGGCGATCTCCGCGGGGAGGGAACGGGAAGTGCTGGCCGACACGAACAACCTCTCGGAAACTCTGGGAACGGCTTGGGGCCCGCCCCAGGCGGACGGGACCGTGGCCGGCGGCGGGGGTGAGCCGTCGGCATCGGCGGCCGCGGCGGCGGACTGCTGGTCCTGCCGCTGCTGCCACCTCTTGATTCATCGCGCTGCTCCCCGAAGCGTTACGCAGCTTTCGCGTGTCCCGAGTCACACCGCACGCTCGAGAGTAGCGGGCCGGGCTGAAGGCGTCGCCGGAAGGCCGGTGCGGACCCGTCCCGGCGACACCCTGGCCCGCCGCGGTCAGTGCTCGCGCGGCGCCGGGACGACGTGGTCCGCGCCGGGGGCGGCCCCCGCCGCGGGAGAGGCGGGCTCGCCCGCGGCGAGCAGCTGGCGCATCGCGGTCTCCGCGGCGGGAGGCTCGGCGGCGGCGATGGCGTCGACGATGCGCTGGTGGAGGGCGACGGTGCTCTCGGTGGGGTGCTCGCAGCCGGAGGGGGCGCCGCCGGAGACCTGGAGGGCGGCGGCGACGATGCCGGAGAGGTGCTCCAGCATGCGGTTGCCCGCGGCCTGGAGGAGCAGGCCGTGGAACTCGGTGTCGGCGCGGGAGAAGGTGAGGGCGTCGCCCTGGGCGAGGGCGTGGGTCATGATGTCGACCATGTCGGCCAGGCGCTGGCGGACCTCGTCGGGGGTGTCGGAGGCGGCGAGGCGGGCGGCCAGCGGCTCGATCGTCAGGCGCAGCTCGCACAGCTCGCGGCGCTGGTCCTCGCGCTGGGGGCCGAAGGCGCGCCATTCGATGATGTCGGGGTCGAGGAGGTTCCAGTCGCCGACGGGGCGGACGCGGGTGCCGACGTTGGGGCGGGCGCTCACCAGGCCTTTGGCCTCCAGGACGCGGAGGGATTCACGGACGACGGTGCGGGAGACCTCGAAGCGCTGGCCGATCTCCTCGGGCACCAGCGGGCGGTCGGCGCCCAGGTCGCCGGAGACGATCATCTGGCCGAGCTGCTGGACGAGTTGGCCGTGCAGGCCGCGGCCGCGGCTTCCGGCGGCGCGGCGGCCGATGCGGCCGAGGTCGGGGTCCCCGCCGTCCCAGGCGGGGGCGTTGGTGGTGCGGGCGGCGCCGGTGGACTCCGCGTAGGAGTAGCGGTCGAGGTCGCCCGGGCCTGCGGGGCCGGAGTCGGTGGCCCGCGGGGCGGTCATCATGGAGTGCGCAAGGGTAGTCACGCCTCCTTTGTCGGCGGGCCCCGTTGACACCTTGAGGTCTTTGGTGAAAAGCACACGAAAGGGTGATCGGCGCCTCCCGCATAATTGACGCCTATCCGGAAGGAAATGGTCGCGCATCGCGCAATACGGACATCCTGTAAGGTCGTTGGGGGCGGCGACGGCGCGCGCGGGGGGCGCGCGGCGGGGTTATTCGTCCTGGAGCCGGGGGCCGTTGCGCAGGCTGACGAGGGCGTACGCGCCCGCCATGACGGTCAGGGACAGCAGGAGGGCCCAGCCGATCGGCTGGGACGCCAGACGCACGCTTGCGGACAACCAGCGGTCGACTCCGGAAGGGAACGGAAGCTGGGTCAACGCGTGCAGCCGGCCCGGGAGTCCGTCGAGCGACCGGCCCGCCGGCCCGGCAAGCACGGCGCGCAGCGCGGGGGCCACCGCGAGGGGGAGGAGGGCGACGGCGGCCAGCCCGGCCAGGGCGGAGCGGAAGAGCCCGGCGGCCAGCAGCCCGGCCCAGGCGCAGCCCGCCGACAGGCCGGTCGTGCAGGCCAGCGCCCACTCCCAGGAGCCCTCGACGGGAACGCTCTGCCCGAACAGGAGCGTGAAGGACGTGGAGTTGACGGCGACGGAGGTCAGGCACAGCAGCGTCGCGGCGCAGGTGGCGACGACGAGCTTGCCCGCGAGCAGGGAGATCCTGCGGGGCACGGGGACGCGGGTGGGGGCGAGCGCGGGGTACCGGAACTCGTGGCCGAAGGACAGGGCGCCCAGGACGCCGGCCGCGAGGGCGGCCGGGGGCAGCGGCAGCGGGGCGGCCCAGCCGGCGAGCACCCGCTCCGCGGGGGCGGGGCCGCCGGAGGCGAGGAGGAGGGAGGCGACCAGCCCCGCGAGCAGGGCCGCGCCCATCACCACCCAGCCGGTGGCCACCCCGGCCCACCGGCGCAGCTCGTAGCGGACCGGCCAGGCGGGGCCCGGCGGCGGCAGCGCCGGGAGCCGGGGCGGCAGCCGCGCCGGCCGACCCGCCCCGGACTGCGGCCGGGGGCCGGAGGGGGCGGCGGTCGCCGCCGCGGCCCTGCCGTCGGCGCGCAGCAGCGGCCCGGCAGGGTAGCGATCCCCGCGGTCGCCCACCTCGTCGGCGAGCTGGTGGACGACGACGCGGTGGCGGTGGGCGATCTCGCCGACGGCCGCGAGGCTGCTGCCGAAGACGGAGATTCGGTCGCCCGACTCCCGCACGACCTCCGGCCGCTCCCCTCCGGGCGCGGGAGCCGCGAGGGCCAACTCCCGTGCCAGAGCGTCCTCCAGCAGGTCCGCGTGCGGGGTGAGCACCGCGACGCGGGGGCGCAGCAGGGCCCGCCCGAAGTCCAGGGCCGTCTGGTCGGCGACCAGCCGCCCGTCGTCGACGCTGACCACGCGGTCGGCGACCCGCGCGGTCTCCCGAGGGTCCTCCGCACTGGTCAGCACGGTGCCGCCCTGCTCCGCGTAGCCCCGCAGCAGGCCGCGCAGCCAGGCGGTCTCGCGGGGGGAGAGCCCGGCCCCCGGGTCGTCGAGGACGAGGGTGTGCGGGTCGCCCAGGAGGGCGACCGCGAGCCCGAGCCGGCGGTCCATGCCCCGGGAGAACCGGCCAAGCGGCTGGTCGGCCAGGCCGCTGAGCCCGACCACCTCCAGCACCTCCCCGGCCCGCGCGGCGGGGACCCCCGCGACGGCGGCCAGCATCCTCAGGTGGCCCAGGGCGGTGCGCCGCGGGTGGCCCGGCACGTCTCCGAGCAGGACGCCGACCTCCCGCGCGGGGTGGGGGACCCGGCCGAGCGGGCGACCGCGGAAGAGGGCGACGCCCCGGCCGGGCTGGAGCTGCAGCATCAGCCGCAGGGCGGTGGACTTGCCCGCGCCGGGCGGGCCGAGGAGGGCGGTGACCTGGCCGGCGCGGGCTTCGAAAGTGAGGTCGTCGACGGCGGGGCGACGGCCGCGCCGGGCCGCGCTGGTGAGTCCGATGGCCTGGATCATCGCTTCTCCCGAGAGGCGTGCACCCTGGCACGATAACGGGAGATATCGGATAAACCGGGTAATTCCCGGTGTCGCGCGGTCAGACCTCGGGCCGCAGCATCGGGGGGTTGAGCAGCGTGGCGCCGCCGGCCCGGAACAGCTGGGCGGGCCGCCCTCCCTGACGGGTCGTCGTGCCGCCCACGGGAACGAGGAACCCGGGCGTCCCCGTCACCTTGCGGTGGAAGTTCCGCGGGTCGAGGGCGACTCCCCACACCGCCTCGTACACCCGGCGCAGCTCCCCCACCGTGAACTCCGCCGGACAGAAGGCCGCCGCCAGGGAGGAGTACTCGATCTTCGACCGGGCGCGCTCGACGCCGTCGGCGAGGATCCGGGCGTGGTCGAAGGCCAGCCGCTCGGTGGCCTGCTCGTCCAGGCCCTCGAGGAGCCGCGCGACGGGGGTCCACCGGGCCCCGCCCGCGTCGCCGCCGGCGGTCGGGGCGGGCAGGTCGGGGGCCAGGACCAGGTGGGCCACGCTGACCACCCGCATCCGCGGGTCCCGGCCCGGCTCTCCATAGGTGGCCAGCTGCTCCAGGTGCACCCCTGCCTGCGTGCTGCCCGGATCCTGGGTCCCCAGGCCCGTCTCCTCCGCCAGCTCGCGGGCCGCCGCGGTGACCAGGTCCTCCTCCACCCGCACGAACCCGCCCGGCAGCGCCCACTGCCCCCGGTACGGCTCCTCGCCGCGGCGCACGGTGAGGGCGCACAGCGCATGCCGGCGGACGGTGAGCACGACCAGGTCGACGGTGACGGCGAACGGCGGGAAGTCGGACGGGTCGTAGGGCATGCCGTGATCATAGGGGCCCGTGACACCCTCACCGGCGCCCCCGGGCAGCCCGCTCCCGGCGCATGGAGCGGCGCAGGGGCTCGGGGTCGACGCCCTCGTTGCACGCCTGGTGCAGGAGTCGCGCGAAGACGTACTCGGGGTCCGTCTCCAAGGCCATCCCCAGCGCGATCCGCGCCCCCACCTCGTCCCCCGTGGCCCAGGACACCCAGCCCGCCAGGGTCAGCGGGGCGGCGGCGTGCTCCCGGTACGCCCCGACGCAGCGGCGCGCCAGCGCCCGCCACAGGCGCAGCGCGGGTGGGGCCTCGGTGCCCTCCATCCACTCGGCCGCGATGTCCCGGATGGTGCGGTCCTGCAGGCCGAGGACCAGCCGGGCCGCCTCCTCGGAGGTGAGCAGGGCGTCGTCCCGCCCGTCCGTGGAGGCGTCGTCGGGGTCGGCCGGGGCCAGGGCCCGCTCGAAGCGCTCAAGCAGCCGCCCGGCCAGATCGAGGCTCTCGGCCCGGACCGCGTCGATGCTGGCCTGCCCGTCGAGCATCCGGGGCACCAGCTCGGCGGCAGCGGCGTCCAGGGCACGCAGCTGCCGGGCCTCGGCCGGGCCGGTCAGCGGCGCCAGCCGGCTCTCGAGGTCCCGCAGGGAGCCCTGCACGCGGATCCCGGCGTACGCGGCGGCGGCCGCCATCGGGGAGGTGCCGGTCAGGGGCAGCTCGTTCCCCTCGGCGGGGCAGCAGTCGGGGCCGGGGCAGCAATAGGACCAGTACCGCGCGCCGGTGACGTAGAGGGCTTCGAGGACGGGCACGTCCAGGGCGCCGCAGGCGGTGCGCATCCGCTGCGCCAGGGGGCGCAGCCGCTCCATGGTCTCCTGGGCGGACACCCCGGGCTGGGGCTCCTGGCAGAGGTAGACGACGGCGGCGTCCGGGCGTCCGCGGCGGGCCGCGGCGCTCTCCACCAGGCAGCCCGCGAGCTGCTCGGCGGCCTCGCTCCAGGCTGCCGGCTCCTTGGGGATGCCCGTGCGCAGTCGGCCGCCGAGCCGACCGCGCCGGCCGTGGAGGCCGATGAGCACGATCGAGTCGTCGGGGTGGTACCCCAGCAGGTAGGGCAGGGCGTCGGCGAGGTCGGCGGGGCCGCGGAGAACGACGCGGTTCTCCTGGAGGGTGACGTGGTGGGCGGTGTCGCTGTGCTGGTTCATGGCGGCGAGGATGCCGCCGGGCGGGGCGGTCGCGCCGCGCGTTGTCCACAGGTCCGGGCTGCGGTCGTACTCGTCATAGGTATGACCGAGTTGTCCACAGGGGCGGCTGGCACCGCCCCGGGCGAGTGGGCTTGCATGGGCTCATGCAGTCATCGCCCGCGGGCCACGCCCCGCCTTCCTCGTCCGGGTCGCCCGAGCTGCGCGCCGAGGCCGACGCCACCCTGGCCCGCCTCGTGGGCAGCGACACGGCCGCGCTTCGGCCGGACCAGTGGCGGGCCATCGAGGCGCTGGTGGCCGAGCGGCGCCGCGCCCTCGTCGTGCAGCGGACCGGGTGGGGCAAGTCGGCGGTCTACTTCGTGGCCACCGCGCTGCTGCGCCGCCAAGGCGCCGGCCCGACCGTCATCGTCTCCCCGCTCCTCGCCCTGATGCGGAATCAGATCGAGGCGGCCGCGCGGGCCGGCATCCACGCCCGCTCCATCTCCTCGGCCAACGCCGAGGAGTGGGAGGCGGTCCGCGAGGAGATCGAGAAGGGGGCGGTCGACGTGCTGCTCGTCTCGCCGGAGCGGCTGAACAATCCGGACTTCCGCGACCGCGTCCTTCCACGGCTGGCCGCGGCCACCGGGCTGCTCGTCGTCGACGAGGCGCACTGCATCTCCGACTGGGGCCACGACTTCCGCCCTGACTACCGGCGGCTGCGCACGCTGCTCGCCGACCTGCCGGCCGGGGTGCCCGTGCTGGCCACGACCGCGACGGCCAACGCCCGGGTGACCGCGGACGTCGCGGAGCAGCTCGGCACCGGCGGGGAGGACGCGGGGGCCCTGGTGCTGCGCGGGCCGCTGGACCGCGAGAGCCTGCGGCTGTCCGTGCTGCGGCTGCCCGACGCCGCGCACCGGCTGGCCTGGCTGGAGGGCTACCTCGGCGAGCTCCCCGGCTCCGGGATCATCTACACCCTCACCGTGGCGGCGGCCGAGGAGGTGGCGGCCCACCTCTCCGCCCGCGGCCACCGGGTGACGGCGTACACGGGGCGGATGGAGAACGCCGACCGCCAGGCCGCCGAGGACGACCTCCTGGGCAACCGCGTCAAGGCGCTCGTCGCCACCTCCGCGCTCGGGATGGGCTTCGACAAGCCGGACCTCGGCTTCGTCGTGCACCTGGGCTCCCCCTCCTCCCCCATCGCCTACTACCAGCAGGTGGGCCGCGCAGGGCGCGGCGTGGCCCACGCGGAGGTGCTGCTCCTGCCGGGCCCCGAGGACGAGGCGATCTGGCGGTACTTCGCATCGCTCGCCTTTCCGCCCGAGGAGCAGGTGCGGCGCACCCTCGACGCGCTGGCCGCAGCCGACGCGCCCCTGTCCCTGGCGGCCCTGGAGCCCCGGGTCGAACTGCGCCGCTCCCGCCTGGAGATGATGCTCAAAGTCCTGGACGTGGACGGCGCCGTGCGCCGCGAGCGCGGCGGCTGGACCGCCACCGGCTCGCCCTGGGCGTACGACGCCGGGCGCTACGCCGGCGTGGCAAGGCGGCGCGAGACAGAGCAGCAGGCGATGCGCGACTACGTCGCGGCCACCGGCTGCCGGATGGAGTTCCTGCGCCGGCAGCTGGACGACCCGGAGGCGGCCCCCTGCGCGCGCTGCGACAACTGCACCGGCCGGGGCCACGCGCCCGACGTCGACCCCGACGCGCTGGCCGCCGCCCGGGGCGAGCTGGCCCGCCCGGGGACGCCCGTGGAGCCGCGCCGGATGTGGCCCACCGGCCTTCCGGCCGTCGGCGTCGACCTCAAGGGGCGCATTCCCGCCGGCGAGCAGGCCGAGCCGGGGCGCGCCCTGGGCCGCCTGTCGGACATCGGCTGGGGGAACCGGCTGCGCCCGCTGCTCGCCCGGGGCACCCCGGACGGGCCGGTGCCGCAGGACGTGGCGGACGCGGTCGTCACCGTCCTCGCCGACTGGGCCAAGGGCCCGGGGGGTTGGGCCACCGGGGATCCGGAGGCGCCGCGGCGCCCGGTCGGCGTGGTCACTGTCGGCTCCCGCTCCCGGCCCGTGCTGATCGGCTCGCTGGGCGAGCGGATCGCCGCCGTGGGCCGGATGCCGCTGCTCGGCGCGCTCGACCCCGGGCCGCCCGAACGCCCGGCCCGCCGGAGCAACAGCGCCCAGCGCGTGCGGGAGCTGGCCGACTCGCTCACGCTGCCGCCCGCCCTCGCCGCGGCGGTCCGGGAGGCAGGCGGGCCGCTGCTGCTAGTGGACGACCTGACCGAGACGGGCTGGACGCTGGCCATGGGGGCGCGGCTGCTGCGCGCCGCCGGCGCCGAGGCGGTGCTGCCGCTGGTCCTGGCCGTGGACGGCTGACCCACCGGCTCAGAACATGCCGAGCTGACCGGCCTCTTCCAGAGATTCGACGGCCGCCGCGTCGCGGTGCGAGGGGAGTTTGAGATGGCGCCAGCGAGGCAGCGCGTCCAGGTAGGCCCACGAGCGGCGGTGGTGCGGAGTCGGGCCCAGCCGTTCCAGCGCTTCCCGGTGCACCGGGGAGGGATAGCCCGCGTTGCTGTCGAAGCCGAACCCCGGGTGCTCCGGGGCCAGTTCGGCAAGCATCGCGTCACGGCGCACCTTGGCGATGACGGAGGCAGCCGCCACCGCCACGCAGGACTGGTCCCCCTTGACCACCGTGCGCACCCTCCAGGGCTCGCCCAGATAGTCGTGACCGCCGTCCAGGATCACCGCGTCCGGGGGCTCGGGAAGTCCCTCCAGGGCCCGGCCCGCCGCGAGCCGCAGGGCCGCGGTCATGCCCAGCGTGTCGATCTCCCGGGGCGAGGCGTGCCCCAGGGAGAAGGAGGTGACCCAGCCCGTGAGGACGTCGGCCAGCGCAGTGCGGCGCGGCGGGGACAGCAGCTTGGAGTCGGTCAGCCCCTCGGGCGGGCGGCGCAGGCCGGTGACGGCGGCGCAGACGGTGACCGGCCCGGCCCAGGCGCCCCGCCCGACCTCGTCGATCCCGGCGACGAGCCGGGCCCCGGTGGTGGCGCGCAGCGACCGCTCGACGCGGTGGGTGGGAGGCTCGTACGGCATGGCGCGGCCCACCTTACGCGCACCAGCCCTCGAAGGGCCGCTCGGGTGTGTGCCAGCGGTCGAAGGGGCGGTCGAGGTGGTACCGGCCGTCGCCGCCCAGCACCAGTTCACGGGTCTCGCCGTTGCCCGGGTTGGACAGGGACTCGAACTCGGCGACGGTCCAGTGCAGCCAGCGCATGCAGAAGAGCCGCATGGTCAGCCCGTGCGTCACCAGCAGGACGTTGGGCGGGTGGTCCGGCTCCTTGAAGCTGCGCCACAGGCTCTCCAGGAAGGCGCCCACCCGGTCGTAGACGTCTGCCCCCGACTCGCCCTGCGCGAAGCGGTAGAAGAAGTGCCCGTAGGCGTCCCGGGCGCGCTTCTGGCGCAGCACGTCCCGGCGGTCCTGCCAGTTCCCCCAGTCCTGCTCGCGCAGCCGCGGCTCCTCGCGCACCCTGACGCGCGCCGGGTCCAGCGCCAGGGCCCGGAAGGTCTGGTGGGTGCGGCGGTAGGGCGAGACATAGGCGGAGACCCGCTCGGTGCCGAAGACCTCGCGCAGCCGCTTCCCGGCCGCCTCGGCCTGCTCCCGGCCGCGGTCGGTCAGCTCCAGGGCATGGTCGGGCACCCGCTCGTAGACCGAGTCGTCGTGGTTCCCCTGAGACTCGCCGTGCCTCAGGAGAACGATGCGCCGGGGCCGTGCCATGGGCTCAGCGTAGTTCCCGGCCGCCGGCGGCGCTGGGCCGCGGCACGTCCGTCAGACCGTCCATCCCGGCTCCATGTCGATCACGTCCCCGGCGATCGCGGCGACATCGGCGCCGGTCTGGGCGCGCAGCGCGAGCCGTTCCACGCGCTCCGTGCGGTACTTGGCGCGTTCGGCCGCCGAGTCCCACATCGACAGCACGAGGAATTCGCTCTCCGGCTCGGCCTCCGCGAAGACCCCGCGGAGCATGCCGGGCGAGCCCGCCATCGCCGGGTTCCACACCTTCTCCTGCATCAGCGCGAAGTGCTCGGCGCGCTCCTTGTGGACCCGGCAGTGGGCCACGCGCAGCAGGTCGGCGTCGGTGAACCGCGGCTCGAAGCCCATCTTGACATCGAAGCGGTACTGGAAGAGGAGGGATCGTGTGTCCTGGACGGCCCCCGACTGGGCCGCGGCGAGCCGGTCGTGGGAGCGGGCCATGAAGGAGTCGTAGAACGCCCGGCTCTCCCAGAAGGAAAAGAGGTGCACGACGTTCGGCCGGGTGCGGCTCCAGCCGCCCCCCTGGGCCCGGAATCCGGGCTCGCCGAGCAGCCCCGCCCACTTCCGCTGCGCTCGCTCGAAGCCGACCCGGTCGACGACGGTGCAGCGCATCCACTTGACCAGCACCGCGCCATGGTACGGCCATCCGTGATGCCCACGGCACGAGATCACCCAACCCGCACCGCACCCACCGGGCCCGTCCCCGGCGGCCGTTGGGGCGGACGACGGCCGCCCCGCCCGCCGGGAGGCGGGCGGGGCGGAGGAGAGCCGGCTCCGCCGGGGCGCTGGAGGCAGACCGGCGCCCCGGGCGGTGGCTCAGCTGCAGCCGCTGGTGGAGCCGCAGCCCTCGCACAGGTAGCAGCTGCCGGCGCGGCGCATCTTGGTGCCGCAGGTGAGGCACAGCGGGGCGTCCGCGCTCAGACCCAGCTGCATCTCCAGCAGCTCCGTGGAGCTGTGCGCCTCCTTCGGCGCGGGCTGCTCGGGGGCCGCTGCCCGCGGGGCGGCGGGCGGGACCGGACGCGACGCGGGCGGTGGGGTCACGATCTGGCGCGGGGCCGACTGGGACAGCGCCTCCACGTCGACCTCGTCCTCCTCCTGCTCGTAGGAGCCGGTGTCCAGGTGCCGCTGGCGCTCCCCGGCGGTGTGGATGCCCAGCGCCGAGCGGGTCTCGAAGGGCAGGAAGTCGAGCGCCAGGCGGCGGAAGATGTAGTCCACGATGGACTGCGCCATCCGCACGTCCGGGTCGTCCGTCATCCCGGCCGGCTCGAAGCGCATGTTGGTGAACTTCGAGACGTAGGTCTCCAGCGGCACCCCGTACTGCAGGCCGACGGAGACGGCGATGGAGAAGGCGTCCATCATGCCCGCGAGAGTGGAGCCCTGCTTGGACATCTTCAGGAAGACCTCGCCCAGCCCGTCGTCCGGGTAGGAATTGGCCGTCATGTAGCCCTCGGCGCCGCCCACCGTGAAGGAGGTGGTGATGCCGGGGCGCCCCTTCGGCAGCCGCTTGCGCACCGGCCGGTACTCGACGACCTTCTCCGGCTCGGCCGCGGCCTCCGCCTCCTTCTTCTTGGCGGACAGCGGCTGACCGACCTTGCTGTTCTCCACATAGACGGCCAGGGCCTTGACGCCGAGCTTCCAGCCCTGGAGATAGATCTCCGCGACGTCGTCCGCGGTGCTGGTGCTGGGCATGTTGACCGTCTTGGAGATGGCGCCGCTGAGGAAGGGCTGCGCCGCGGCCATCATCCGCACGTGGCCCATCGGGGCGATGGACCGCTCCCCCATCGCGCAGTCGAAGACCTCGTAGTGCTCCTGCCGCAGCCCGGGGGCGTCGATGACGTTGCCGTGCTCGGCGATGTGGGCGACGATCGCCTCCACCTGCTCCGGCTGGTACCCCAGTCGCTTGAGGGCCTTGGGCACCGTGTTGTTGACGATCTGCATGGAGCCGCCGCCGACGAGCTTCTTGAACTTGACCAGGGCCAGGTCGGGTTCGATGCCGGTGGTGTCGCAGTCCATCATCAGGCCGATGGTGCCGGTGGGGGCGAGCACGGACGCCTGCGCGTTGCGGAAACCGTTCTTCTTGCCGAGGCGCAGAACGTCCTGCCAGGCCTCGGTGGCCGCGGCCCACACGGGGGTGTCCAGATCGTCCATACGCTTGGCCGCGTCGTTGGCCTCCGCGTGCTGGCGCATCACGCGGTTGTGGGCATCCGCGTTGCGGGCGTAGCCGTCGTAGGGCCCGACGACGGCCGCGAGCTCCGCCGAGCGCCGGTAGGAGGTGCCGGTCATCAGCGAGGTGACGGCCCCGGCCAGGGCCCGCCCGCCGTCGGAGTCGTAGGCGTGCCCGGTCGCCATCAGCAGCGCGCCGAGGTTGGCGTAGCCGATGCCCAGCTGGCGGAAGGCGCGGGTGGTCTCACCGATCTTCCGCGTGGGGAAGTCCGCGAAGGAGATGGAGATGTCCATCGCGGTGATGACCAGTTCCACGACCTTCGTGAACCGCTCGACGTCGAACGACTGGTGCCCCGCGCCGTCGTCGCTGAGGAACTTCATGAGGTTCAGCGAGGCGAGGTTGCAGGAGGAGTTGTCCAGGTGCATGTACTCGCTGCACGGGTTGGACGCGGAGATGCGGCCCGACTCGGGCGAGGTGTGCCAGTGGTTGATGACGTCGTCGTACTGGATGCCCGGGTCGGCGCAGGCGTGTGCGGCCTCCGCCATCTTCCGGAACAGCCCCCGCGCGTCGACCTGTTCGATGATCTCGCCCGTCAGCCGCGCCCGCAGGCCGAAGGAGGAGCCCGCCTCCACGGCGCGCATGAACTCGTCGTTCACCCGGACAGAGTTGTTGGCGTTCTGGTACTGGACGGAGGTGATGTCCTCGCCGCCGAGGTCCATGTCGAAGCCGGCGTCCCGCAGGGCGCGGATCTTCTGCTCCTCCTTGACCTTGGTCTCGATGAACGCCTCGACGTCGGGGTGGTCGACGTCCAGGACGACCATCTTGGCCGCGCGGCGGGTGGCGCCGCCGGACTTGATGGTGCCCGCCGAGGCGTCGGCGCCGCGCATGAAGGACACGGGGCCCGAGGCGTTGCCCCCGGAGGAGAGCAGCTCCTTGGAGGAACGGATGCGGGAGAGGTTCAGGCCGGCGCCGGAGCCGCCCTTGAAGATCATCCCCTCTTCCTTGTACCAGTCGAGGATCGACTCCATGGAGTCGTCGACGGCCAGGATGAAACAGGCGCTGACCTGCTGCGGCTGGGCGGTGCCGACGTTGAACCACACCGGCGAGTTGAAGCTGAAGATCTGGTGCAGCAGCGCGTGGGCCAGCTCGTGCTCGAAGATCTCGGCGTCCTGGGGCCCCGCGAAGTATCCGTGCTCCTCACCCGCGCGGCGGTAGGTCTTCACGACCCGGTCGATGAGCTGCTTCAGCCCCGTCTCCCGCTGCGGGGTGCCCAGGGCGCCGCGGAAGTACTTGCTGGTGACGATGTTGACCGCGTTCACCGACCAGAAGTCGGGGAACTCGACGCCTCGCTGCTCGAAGTTGACCGAGCCGTCGCGCCAGTTGGTCATGACGACGTCACGGCGCTCCCAGGTCACTTCGTCGTAGGGGTGCACGCCGGGCGTAGTGTGGATCCGCTCGATCCGCAGGCCCCGGCTCCCCTTGGCTCCCTTGCCCTCCTTGGCCCGGGAGCCCCGTGCCGGGCCGCTCGTCGTCTCAGTCATTCCGCCTCCCTGTCCAGGCATAACGCCATGTCGTGTCCCGGAATGCGCCGGTTCACGGATTCTGTTCTGATGGCCGGCGCGCGACGGTGCGCGACGGTTGGTCTGTGGGTGGCCCGGCCGGGGCCACGGGCCCCGCCGTCCGGCTCAGCCGGCCGCGGGTGGTCGCGCGGGCGCGGGCGCCGCGGGCAGTCCCGCGCGCAGCTCGGCGATGGCGTCCTCGAAGTCCTCGAGCGAGTCGAAGGCCCGGTAGACGGACGCGAAGCGCAGGTAGGCCACCAGGTCCAGCTCGCGGAGCGGCCCGAGTATGGCCAGGCCGACGTCGTGCGTGGACAGCTCGGCGCTGCCGGTGGCGCGGACCGCCTCCTCGACGCGCTGCCCCAGCTGGGCCAGGGCGTCCTCGGTCACCGGGCGGCCCTGGCAGGCCTTCCGGACGCCGGCGATCACCTTGTCCCGGCTGAACGGCTCGGTGACGCCGCTGCGCTTGATCACCATCAGCGAGGCGGTCTCCACCGTGGTGAAGCGCCGGGAGCAGCTCGGGCACTGGCGGCGCCGGCGGATCACCGTGCCGTCGTCCGCGGTGCGGCTGTCGACGACGCGGCTGTCGGGGTGCCGGCAGAAGGGGCAGTGCATGACCTCTCTCCCCTCTCGGCAACGGCGACCCGCGTCGGTGACGCAGCGTGGCGGCGCCGGGCATGGGAGCACAGCGCCTGGCCTTCCCCGGGCCGGTGAGCGGCCGGTGAAGACGGTGCCCAGCATAGGCGATTTCCGGGGGCCGCGATGGCCCGCGACACAATTTGTGGGGAGCCACCAGACGGGCACCCACTAGATGTAGGGCCGAAGGGCGCGTCGCCCCCAGGGGCGTGTCGTGCCGCGACAACCGGGGGGGCCGGGACGCGAGCGCGCGGCCACGTATGGCAGGCTGGGGCCACGGGGGGTAACCGTGCGGAGGCAGGGGCGGGCCACGGCGGTGCGCCATACACCCGGGTTCTTGATCACGTCAGGGGATCCGGCAGTTTTCACTCGAACGTGTGTTTGGCGCAACCTTTCGATAGCAACTACCGTTGTCTGGCCAGGAGTATCACCTCAGAAGGGGCCGACATGACCACCGCCGCAGACGACGCCATCACCGCCGAGCGCCGCCAGGACCGGATGGGCGCGCCGGCAGCGGCGCCGGGACGGGCGCTGCCCGGTCGTCCGCCGGGCATCCGCGCCGACAGCTCCGGCCTCACGGACCGGCAGCGGCGGGTCATCGAGGTGATCAGGGACTCCGTGCAGCGCCGCGGCTATCCGCCGTCCATGCGTGAGATCGGCCAGGCCGTGGGCCTGTCCAGCACTTCCTCGGTAGCGCACCAGCTGATGGCCCTGGAGCGCAAGGGCTTCCTCCGCCGCGACCCGCACCGCCCCCGCGCGTATGAGGTGCGCGGCGCCGAGACTCCCGCGCCCCCCGCGGCGGAGACCGTGGGCAAGCCCGCGGCCTCCTACGTCCCGCTGGTTGGCCGGATCGCGGCCGGCGGCCCCATCCTGGCGGAGGAGTCGGTCGAGGACGTCTTCCCCCTGCCCCGCCAGCTAGTCGGTGACGGCGAGCTCTTCGTCCTCAAGGTGGTCGGGGACTCGATGATCGAGGCGGCCATCTGCGACGGCGACTGGGTCACCGTCCGCCGCCAGCCCGTCGCGGAGAACGGCGACATCGTGGCGGCGATGCTCGACGGCGAGGCGACCGTGAAGCGCTTCAAGCGCGAGGACGGCCAGGTCTGGCTCCTCCCGCACAACGCCGCCTACCAGCCCATCCCCGGCGACGAGGCCACCATCCTGGGCAAAGTCGTCGCCGTCATGCGGCGCATTTGAGCCGCCGCACCCCCCGCGGCCCGGCCTCACGACGCGGTGGTGGAGCGTGCTGCCGCGTCGATCGCCGCCAGTGAGCGGCGAACCTGATTCCGGTCGGTGGTGTACCAGAAGTCCGGCATCGAGGCCCGGAGAAACGATCCATACCGGGCCCGGGCCAGCCGCGGGTCGAGGACCGCGACCACGCCCCGGTCCCCCGTGGACCGCACCAGCCGCCCCGCCCCCTGGGCCATCAGCAGCGCGGCGTGCGTGGCCGCCACCGCCATGAAGCCGTTCCCCCCGGCCTGCTCCACCGCCCGCTGCCGCGCGGTGACCAGCGGATCGTCCGGCCGCGGGAACGGGATGCGGTCCATCACGACCAACTGACAGCTCGGCCCGGGCACGTCCACCCCCTGCCACAGCGAGAGCGTCCCGAAGAGGCAGGTCCTGGCGTCCTCGGCGAATGTCCGGATCAGCTCGCCCAGGGTCTCCTCGCCCTGGAGCAGGATCGGCAGGTCCAACCGGTCCCGCAGCTCCTCCGCCGCCGCCTGCGCGCCGCGCATGGAGGAGAAGAGCCCCAGCGTCCGGCCGCCCGCAGCCTCCACCAGCTCGGCCAGCTCGTCCAGCATGTCCGCGCGCCCCGCCTCGCGGCCGGGCGGGGAGAGGTGCTGGGCGACGTAGAGGATGCCCTGCTTGCGGTAGTCGAAGGGCGATCCGACGTCCAGCCCCTGCCATGGCGGCAGGTCCTCGCCCTCCTCCCCCTCGGGGCCGAGGCCGAGCGAGGCGGCCACGCCGTTGAAGTCGCCGCCGAGCCTCAGGGTCGCCGAGGTGAGCACAACCGAGCGGTCCTGAAAAAGCTTCTCCCGCAGCAGCCCCGAGACCGACAGCGGCGCCACGCGCAGCGAGGCCCCGTACCGGTCGTGCCGCTCGAACCACACCACGTCGTACGCCGAGTTCCCGGTGATCCGCTCGGCCACCTCCTGCACGGTCTCCAGGGAGGCCAGGGCCTGCTTGCGCACCGCGTCCTCGTCCGCCACGGAAGCGTCCCGGACGGCGCCCAGCGCCGAGATCGCCGCCCGCGCCGCGTCCCGCAGCGCCGCCAGCGCGTGCCCCAGGTCGTCGGGCAGCTTCTCCAGCCGGCCGGGCAGGGCCAGCTCCATCAGCCGCTCGAACTCCTCGGACGCGGTCAGCAGCTGGTCCGCGACCTTCTCGTCGATGAGCTTGGAGGCACGCCGCACCGCCCGCTGCACGGCCCCGGGCGTCAACTCGCCGGTGGCCACGCCGGTGACCCGGGAGACCAGCTCGTGCGCCTCGTCCACGATCAGCACGTCGTGGCCCGGCAGCACCGGCGCGCCCTCGATGGCGTCGATGGCCAGCAGCGCGTGGTTGGTCACGATGACCTCGGCGAGCTTGGCGCGCTCCCGCGCGGCCTCCGCGAAGCACTCGGCGCCGTACGCGCACCGGGAGGCGCCCAGGCACTCCCGGGAGGAGACCGAGACCTGCCCCCAGGCCCGGTCGGAAACGCCCGGGGTCAGCTCGTCGCGGTCGCCGCTCTCCGTCTCCTCCGACCACTCCCGCAGCCGCAGCAGATCCTTCCCCAGCCGGCTGCTCGGCCCCTGCGAGGCCTGGACCGCCTCGAATTGGTCGAACAGGCCCTCCTCGTCGTCGCGCGGCACGCCCTCGTGCAGGCGGTGCAGGCACAGGTAGTTGGACCGGCCCTTGAGGGTGGCGAACTCCGGGCGGCGGCGCAGCAGCGGGTGCAGCGCCTCCACCGTCCGGGGCAGGTCCCGCTCGATCAGCTGCCGCTGGAGCGCGAGCGTGGCCGTGGCGACGATGACCCGCTCGCCCTGGGCGAGGGCGGGCACCAGGTACCCCAGCGACTTGCCGGTGCCGGTGCCCGCCTGGACCAGCAGGTGGGTGCCGTCGCCGATGGCCGCGGCCACGGCCCCGGCCATGGCCGCCTGTCCGGGCCGCTCCGAGCCGCCCACGGCGGCCACCGCGGCGTGCAGCAGGTCGGTGAGGGCGGGCGTGCCGCCGGAGTCAGTCCCGGTGTCAGTCATAGGGCTGTCACCTTACGCGGCCCCTGTGACAACGGGCGCCGGGTTCACGGCAGGTGCAGCGGGTTCGGGACAGTCCCCTCCACGGCGGCGTGGGGGCGTTCGGGGCGGTCGCGGTAGCCGTCCAGATGGAGGCGGTTGCGGTTCAGGCAGAGCCGCTCGATGCGGGGCGTGAGCAGGTCGAAGGCCTCGAACCGGGCCTTCAGCTCGGGGAAACGCCGCTGGTGGGCGAGGATTTCCGCCCGGACGAGTGACCAGAAATCGCTCTCGGGGACGCCCAGTTCCTCCTCGCACAGCGGGGCGAGGTAGCGGAAGACGCCGACGAACAGCCCGGAGTGGATGAACTGGGTGAGGAAGCCCGGCGGCTCGGTCAGCAGCACCTGCCGCACCTCCTCGGGCACGCCGTCGAACTCCGGCAGTGGCTGCGCGCTGAGGTTCACGTCGTCCACGAAGTCCTTGACGGCCAGCCGCACCGGCGTCTCCCGCTCGTCGAAGACGACCAGGGCGTTCTCCCCGTGCGGGGAGAAGACGGTGCCGTACCGGTAGAGGAAGTGCAGCAGCGGCGGCAGCAGGGCGCCGAACAGCCGCTCCAGCCAGGCCCGCGGCTCCAGCCCCGAGCGCCGGACCAGCTCGGCGGTCAGCGAGCGCCCCTCCGGGTCGGTGTAGAGCAGCGCGGCCAGCGTCCGGGCGCGCTCGCCGGGGTCGAGGTACGGCCCGATGGGCTCGCGCCAGATGCAGCCGAGCAGCTCGCGGTACTGGTAGGGAACGGTGGGCAGCCGGTCGTAGAGAGGGTGCTCCACGGTGACGGAGGCGGTCTCCCCCAGCAGGATCACCCGCGTCTCCTCGGCGAGGAAGGGGTCGGCCTCCCGCACCCCCTGCATCCAGCCGGTGACGGCCGGGGCCGCGAGGGTCCGCTCGGTGGGCAGGCCGCGCCAGACCAGGGTGTTGAGGACGGACAGCGGCAGCTTGACGCTGCGCGCGTGCGGGCGGCTGACGTTGAGGAACGTCCGGATGGACTGCTGGGGCAGCCGCAGGTCGCCGTCGGTGGGCAGGGGTATCAGCAGGCTCTCGGCGATCTGCGGGGCGTAGAGCGGGGCGATCGTCTCGTCCCACTGCCAGGGGTGCACCGGCAGCCAGAGGTAGTGCCCCGGGTCACGCCCGGCCTGAACGACGGTGCGGGCGAAGGCCTCCCGCGTGACCGGCGTCAGCTCCTCGGCGTACAGCCGCTCGGGTCCGGCCAGTCCGGGCACGCCGCGGTAGCGGGCGAGGTTGCGGTGCACGGCGAGCCAGGGCAACGGCCGGGGCGTGCGCGCCTCGGGGGCCCAACGGGCGGCGTCCGCGGCGGAGAAGCCCAGCCGCCCCTTGTTGGCGACCAGCCAGGGGTGTCCGGTCTGGTGGCCCTCCAGGTCGGCGTGGCCGAGGTCGGCCAGCCCGGCGGCGCTGAGGGCGTCGGCGGCCAAGGCGACGTCGGCGGCCAGGGTGGCCGTCAGCTCGCGGATGAGGTGCCCGGTGGTGTCGCCGCTCAGGCCGAGGAGGGTGTCGTGGGCCTGGGCGACGAACGCCAGCGGGTCGGCCGCCGGCTCCAGGGAGGCCGGGTCTATCCGCCAGTGGCCGTAGGCGCCGCGGCGGGCGCGGAAGCGGTAGCTCGAACCGCCGGGCACGGGCAGGACGTAGCGGCCGGAGTCCTCGGGGCCGTCGGGGCGGGGGGTCAGGATGCCCTCATAGGCGAACTCGCCCAGCAGCTTGGCGAACATCCGGCGCGCCGCCTCCCGCCAGGCGACCGCCCCGGCGGCGGGGCGGCGGGAATGCGGGGACCGGGGGGCTGGGGCGGCCGGCCGGGGCGTCGTGGTCATCGGGACCTCCTGGGTGCGGGACAGGGAGCGGACGGGACGAGCGGGGGGACGGCGGGGGCGGCGCGGGAACGCCGGGCGGGGCGAGGGGGAAACGGCCGGGGCGGGGCGCAGAGGGAACGTTCCGGCGCGGGCCCGGACGGAGGCGCGCGGCGGCCGGGCGCCACGCGGGACCGGGTGGTTCAGCGGTCGCGGACCATCAGGACGGCCCGCTTATCGGGCAGCACCGCCTCCCCCGCCTCCCGGAATCCGGCGGCCCGGAAGGCGGCCAGGGAGGGTCCGTTGCGCGCGTCGGGCTCGGCGACGACCCGCTCGCAGCGCGGCCGGTGGAGCAGGATCTGCTCGGAGACGGCGCGCAGCAGCGCGCTGCCGACGCCCCGCCCGCGGTCCTCGGCGCTGCCGATGAGCAGGTGGACGCCGGTGTCGTGGAGCCGCGAGGGGTAGTAGCGGGCGAGGGGGTCGAGGTCGGCGCGGTAGATCTCCCAGTAGCTCATCGGCAGGCCGTCGAGCAGGCCGAGGCAGGGCAGGCTGCGGCCGTCGCCGGCGAGCTGGGCGCGGACGTGGGCGGCCGTGCGCTCGGGCGGCCCGGCCAGCAGCCAGAAGTCGTCCACGGCCGGGTCGTTCATCCACCCGGCGATCAGCGAGAGGTCGCGGGGGAGGTGCACGGGGACGAGCTGGAGGACGCCCGCGGGGGTGGGGACCGGCCCCCAGTCGGGGAGGTGGTCCAGCAGGTCGGGCTGCCAGGGCGCGGCGGGCCGGGCGGGGGCGGGCGCGTAGCCGGGCGGGGCGCCCGTGAGGTCGGGCGGCAGGTGCAGGTCGGCGGTGTCCTCGCCGTCGTCGGTCGCGGGGCGGTGCGCTGGCACGGGCTGCTCCTGGTGGTGCGGAGGGCGCGGGGACGGGATCGGGCCGCGGCGGGCGGCCCGGCGGGGGCATTCGGCCGGGGGGCGGAACGGCCCGGGCGGGCGTAGCGGGTCCAACGGGCGCCGCGGGTCCGGCCGGGCGAGGGGCGCGGCGGTCAGGCCGTGGCCAGCGGGTTGGCGACGGTGACGTACACGGACTGGCCGTCCACCGGGCCGACCAGCTCGTCCAGGCCGTGGAGCCGGGTGAGGAGGTTGGCCTTGCAGCGCAGCGTGGGCGCGTCGAGGAGGCGGGGCACGAGCGAGGAGAGCGGGCCGTCGCCCGCCCGCCGGGCCTCGCCCGCGAGGAACCCGCGGAAGGCGGCCAGCAGCACGGCCTCGTCGGCCAGCCCCTCGCTGCCGAGAGCGCCGATCAGACCGAGGACGTTGTTGATGCCCAGGTAATAGGCGAAGCGCTCGTCGGCGACCTCGTCGGTGACGAAGGTGTCGGAACGGTCGCCCAGACCCGGCAGCCTGCGGCGCAGGGCGTCGCGGGCGGAGGCGCGGTAGTAGTAGCCCTGGTTGTCGCGGAAACGGCCGCCGGCGGGCCAGCCCTCGCGGTCGAGGAGGACCAGGGTGTTCTGCGCGTGGGCCTCCAGGGCGATCCCGGCGTGCGCGTCCAGCCAGAGCAACGGCCTCACCGCCGCGCGCAGGTACCGCAGCAGCCACTCGGCGGCGACGGCCGGGACGCCGCGCCCGGTGCGGGCGGCGAGGCCGGTGACCAGCCCGGCCAGGCGGGAGCGCAGCTCGGCGCGCGGGCGCCCGGGCCAGGGCCGGGGGGCGGTCAGGGCCGCCAGGCAGGCGACGTCCTGCTCCGGGCCGAAGGGGCTCTGCCGCAGCAGCGCGTCCAGGCCGGGCACGGGGCGCCCGTCGGGGGCGTTGACGGCCAGCCAGGCGGGGTCGCGCAGGATGTCGAAGTCGCCGCCGGGGCAGGCGGCGCGCCACTCGCGGTCCAGGCCGCTCTCCAGCAGCCGGTGGACCTCCACGCCCCGATGCAGCTCCTTGCGCAGGTGCTCGCGGCGGGAGTTGGTGATGCGCAGGCCCAGCGAGAGCTTGAGCATGGCGGGCGCGCCGGGGCGGTGGACGGTGCGCAGCGAGGAGGTGGGGTGCCAGGGCTCGCCGTGCTCGCCGAGGTCACGCAGCAGGCCGGCGTCCAGCAGGGCGGCGGCCTCGGGGCGGCGCAGCGCCTCGCGGGCCTGCCAGGGGTGCAGCGGCAGGGCCGCGGCGCCGGGGGGCAGGGGCAGGCCCGGCCCCGCGAGGCGGGCGGTGAGCGCGGCGGCGGGCACGGGGCCGGCCTCGCCGCGCTCGTACCAGGCGGAGTCGGCGGCCAGGACGGAGGGGGCGACGGCCAGCCAGTGCAGGCGGAAGGAGCCGCGCAGCTCGGGCGAGGAGCGCCGGGCCTCGCCGTCGGTCAGGCCCTCGCGGCTCTTGGGCGTGGGGTGCAGCGGGTGGCCCAGCAGGAGGGACTGCTCGGCCTCCAGGAACGCGTGGCCGTGGGCGGCGGGGCCGGGGTCGGACCGGCGGGCGGCGAGGAAGGCGGCGGTGCGGCGCGCGGAGTCGGCGACCCGGCCGGCCAGCTCGGTGCCGTACGCGGCCCCGTCGGCGGGGGTGCTCTCGCGGGCCAGGAGGGCGGCCACGGTGACGGCGTCCGCGGGCGGGGCGCCCTGGGGGGTCCCGGCGAGGGCGGGCGGGCCGAGGCGGTGCAGGCCGGTGGGCGACCAGTACCGGACGGGGACGTGGAGGGCGGTGCCGGAGGCCGGCAGCGGAACGAGCAGCAGGCCGTCGGCGGGGCGCGGCAGGCCCGTTTCCCTGACCCAGCAGCGCAGCAGGCTCTCGGTGGCGCAGGCGTCGGCCGCGCGGACGGGGTCGGAGTGCTCCAGGGGGTCGGGGGCCGGGGCCTCACCGAGCGGGGGGGCAGGGGGTCCGGGGAGCAGGCCGGGGCGGGGTGGCGCGTTCATCCGTAGTGCGGCGCGGGTGCGGCCGGGGCGGGCCGCGGCGCCTCCTCCTTGGGTCCAGCGGGGTCGGTCACCGGCAGGTCAACGCTGTGCGAGGGTCCAGCTCTGGGTTCATCCATACGTGGTAACGATCCAGGGGCCCGCGAATCACGGCCTGTGACAAGATCCTTTCCGCGTGCACGTGCGGAACCGGGGACCCGGGTACCGCCGTCCAGTTGGTCACCGGCATAGTTGGGGGGCGCTTCCCCCGGTCGGCGGAGTGCGCGCTCCATCAGAACGACACGCTCACCTCAGGGGGGATGCACCATGTCATCGATACGCACGCGGCGGCGGGGCCGGCGCCGGACGGCGATGGCCGTCACCGCGCTGGCCGCCACGCTCGCCCTCACGGCCACGGCCTGCGGAGGCGAGGACGGCGGAAGCGGGGGCAGCGGCGGGAACGGCTCGTCCGACTCCCCGCTGAGTCAGGAGCAGCTGCAGGGCATCATCGACGACCTGCCCTGGGTGCCCGCCGACTTCGACTTGGAGGCCTGGCTGAACGGCGGCTGGGAGAACTGGGAGGACGAGTCCTGGCTGCGGGAGATCGGCGAGTTCGTCAATCCGATCATCGAGGGTCTGTGGGACCCGGACCGCATGGGCGACGCCGAGGACCCCGACCCGTCCATCGATGAGGACCAGATCGAGGAGGACCCCGCGCCGCCGCCGGCCGACGACCCGGCGGCCGACCGCGGCGTCACCGACCCGGAGCCCGCGCCCGTCCAGGCCGAGGCCGTCGAGACCCCGTACACGGAGAACGGCGCCCCCATCGGCAAGGTCTTCTTCGACTCCCCCGAGGGCCCGATGGTCTGCTCGGGCACCGTGATCGCCGACCCGGCCAACCCCGGCCGTTCCAACCTGGTGGCCACGGCGGGGCACTGCGTGCACGCGGGCGCCGGCGGCGGCTGGTACCGGAACATCGCCTTCGTCCCGGCGTACAACAGCGATGGCCTCAGCGCCGAGGAGGTCGCCGCCGCGGCCCCCGAGCAGATCGCGCCGCTGGGCACCTACTGGGCCAACTACGTCTCCACCACGGAGTACTGGATCAACACCGGCACCGAGTCCGGCGGCGACGGCGCGCACGGCGACTTCGCGGTCCTGTCGGTGACGCCCGAGGACGGCGGGGAGCAGTCCCTGGAGGAGCGCGTCGGCGGCGCGGTCGAGGTCAACTTCGACGCCCCGGCCGTCTCCGGCCTGGGCCCGGTGACCCTCTACGGCTTCCCGGCGGCCGAGCCCTACAACGGCGAGCTGATGTACCGCTGCGTGGACAACCCGCGGCGCCTGTCGCTGGACGCCAGCATGCCCGTCATGTACTGGGCCGGCTGCACCATGACCGGCGGCGCCTCCGGCGGCCCGTGGCTGCGGACCAACGAGGCGGGCGAGGCGGAGCTGATCTCGGTCAACTCCATCGGCCCGCTGGAGAGCACCTGGCTGGCGGGGCCGCGCCTGGAGGACGAGGCGCGCGGCGTCCTGGAGTACGTCAGCGGTCAGGCGGCCGCCGCGGAATAGCCGCCCGGCACTGCCAGGACCGGACACCACAACGGCGAGGGCCCGCCGTCCGCGGGGAGCGGACGGCGGGCCCTCGCCGTGTCTTCGTCGAAGCGTGTCCTCGTCGAGCGGAGTCCGCGCCGGTGCGCCCGGCTCAGACCCGGGCGACGGCCAGCGGGCTGCGGGAGGTGCCGCTGCCGGGCACCGGCTCGGAGGGGTCCTCGCCCAGGCGCACGATGCGGTTGCCGCCGTCCACGTGCACCACGGTGGGGCGCAGGCGGCGGGCCTCGGCGTCCTCGACCTGGGCGTAGCTGATGAGGATGACGAGGTCGCCCGGCTTGACCAGGTGGGCCGCCGCGCCGTTGATCCCGATGACGCCGGAGCCGCGCTCGCCCTCGATGACGTAGGTCTCCAGCCGGTGCCCGTTGTCGATGTCGACTATGTGGACCAGCTCGCCGGGGAGCAGGTCGGCCGCCTCCATCAACTCCGCGTCCACGGTGACCGAGCCCACGTAGTGGAGGTCCGACTCGGTGACGGTGGCGCGGTGGATCTTGCTCTTGAACATGGTCCGCAGCATGAGCACGTTCTCCCTGGTGTCGCCGGTCGCGTTCCCGCCCTCCGGGATACGCGCCGCCCGCCAGCATACCCGCGGGGCCGGGCGGGCCGGCCGGCGGCGGACTGTGGTCTGCGGCATAGCAGCGGCGAAGGCCCCGCCCCGGGAAAAGGGGGGCGGGGCCTGGGATCCGCGGACCGGACCGGCGGGCCGGTCCGGAGGCGTCTCAGCGCCGGACGGCCGGGGCGTACGGCTCCAGCAGCGCGGCCAGCTCCTCGTGCACCCGGGCCTTGAGCACGGTGCCCTCGGCGGTGTGATCCTCGGCCAGGACCTCGCCCTCGGCGTGGACCCGGGAGACCAGCGCCCCCTGCGTGAACGGCACCAGGGCCTCGATCTCCACGGCGGGGCGGGGCAGTTCGGCGTCGATGAGGGCAAGCAGCTCGTCGATGCCCTGACCGGTGCGGGCGGAGACCACCAGCGCGCGGCGCTCGGCGCGCAGCAGCCGCTGGAGGGTCAGCTCGTCGGCGGCGTCGGCCTTGTTGATCACCACGAGCTCGGGGACCTTCGCCGCCCCCACGTCGCGGACGACCTCGCGGACCGCCGCGAGCTGCTCCTCGGGCGCCGGGTGCGAGCCGTCCACCACGTGCAGGATCAGGTCGGCCTCGCCGACCTCCTCCATCGTCGAGCGGAACGCCTCCACCAGGTGGTGCGGCAGGTGCCGCACGAAGCCCACGGTGTCCGCCAGCGTGTACACCCGGCCGCTGGGGGTGGCCGAGCGCCGGACCGTCGGGTCCAGAGTGGCGAACAGGGCGTTCTCCACCAGGACTCCCGCGCCGGTGAGCTGGTTCAGCAACGAGGACTTGCCGGCGTTGGTGTACCCGGCGATGGCCACCGAGGGCACCTTGTGCCGCTGGCGCTCCTGCCGCTTGAGGTCGCGGCCGGTCTTCATGTCCGCGATCTCCCGGCGCAGGCGTGCCATCTTCTCGCGGATGCGCCGCCGGTCTGTCTCGATCTTGGTCTCACCGGGGCCGCGGGTCGCCATCCCGCCGCCGCCGCTGGAACCGCCGCCGCCCATCTGCCGGGAGAGCGACTGACCCCAGCCGCGCAGCCGGGGCAGCATGTACTGCATCTGTGCCAGCGCGACCTGCGCCTTGCCCTCGCGGGACTTGGCGTGCTGGGCGAAGATGTCGAGGATCAGGGCGGTGCGGTCGACCACCTTGACCTTGACGACGTCCTCCAGGTGGATCAGCTGGCCGGGGCTCAGCTCACCGTCGCACACGACGGTGTCGGCGCCGGTCTCCAGCACCAGGTCGCGCAGCTCCTGGGCCTTGCCGGAGCCGATGTAGGTGGCCGGGTCGGGCCGGTCGCGGCGCTGGATCACGCCGTCGAGCACCAGGGCCCCGGCGGTCTCGGCCAGGGCGGCCAGCTCGGCCAGGGAATTTTCCGCGTCGCGCGCCGTGCCGGAGGTCCAGACGCCGACGAGCACCACGCGCTCCAGGCGGAGCTGCCGGTACTCGACCTCGGTGACGTCCTCCAGCTCGGTGGAGAGACCGGCGACGCGGCGGAGCGCGGCGCGGTCCGCGCGGTCGAGCTGCTCGCCGTCGATGTCGTCGAACTCGCCTCGGGCAACGTCCTCATCCATCAGGGCGTCGGCCCGGCGGTCCGCGATGCGGCGCAGGTGGTCCTGAGGAAGGGAAGGAAAGGTCAAGGGAATCCTTAGGGTCTAGGGAACAGGGCGGCGGTGCCGGGTCCAACGTCCCGGCGGGCCGGATCATTCCCGGCGCGGCCCGCCCGCTCCTCCCATGGTGGCACGCCGGATCGGGCGCGTCACCCCGATTTGCCCCCCATACCGGCCCCGGGAGAACCCCGGCCCCGCGGGACCAACGTCCCGGAGGCCATTCCGGGGAAACGCCCGGGGTCGCCCCGGTGCGGGCGCCGCCCGCTCCCCCGGGCCCGCCCCAGGCCCTCAGGACTGGAGCCGCACCGCCCGCGTCACGTCGTACACGCCCGGCACCCGGCGCATCGCCCGCATCAGCCGCGGCAACCCGGCGGAGTCGGGCAGGCGCAGCGTGTAGGTGTGCCGCACGCGGTGCTCGCGCGGCGGCTCCACCTCGGCGTGCAGCACGGCCGCACCGTGCTGGGCCAGGGCCTCGGTGAGGTCGGCCAGCAGCTCCGGCCGGCCCAGCGCCTCGGCCTGGAGGGTGACGCGGCAGCCGATGGAGCCGGAGCGCCAGCTTGCGGACAGCGCGGGGCGTCCGGCGGCGGCCATGCCCAGGGCGTCGGGACAGCTCTCGCGGTGCACCGCCACGGCGCCGCCGCGCACCGTGAAGCCGACGACCGGGTCCGGCGGCACGGGCGTGCAGCAGCGGGCCAGCCGCACGGGCGCGCTCTCCGCGCCCGCCACGCTGACGGCGGCCTCGCCGGGGGTGGGCGCCGGGGCGGCCGGCGCGTCGGGCGCGAAGGCAGCCGCCTGCCCGTGGCCGCTCTCCTCGCCCGGCTCGGCACCCCCGGCCCCCTCGCCCTCCAGCCAGGTGCGGATGGGAATCCGCGCCGCCGGAGTGGTGGCGTAGTCCAGCCACTCGGGGGACGGGCCCGAGCTGCCGTCGGGGGCGAGCAAAAGCTGCACGGTGTCGCCGTCGCGCAGGACCGCGCCCAGCGTGGCGAGCCGGCCGTTGACCCGCACGCCGATGCAGGCGTGCGCGGCCTGGCCGTGCCGGGCGTAGGCGGCGTCCACGCAGGTGGCGCCCACGGGGAGCTGGAGCGGGCCGTCCGCGGCGCCCTCGCCGAAGACCGTGATCTCGCGGTCCTTGGCCAGCTCGTCGCGGAGCGCGGTCCAGAAGGTGTCCGGGTCGGTCGCCTGCCGCTGCCAGTCCAGCAGCCGGGAGAGCCAGCCGGGGCGGGTGGGGTCGGCGCGCTCGGGCTCCTCGCCGCCGGGGGCAGCCTGCTCGCCCCCGTCCGCGCGGTGCGGGTCGCCGAGGGCGACCACGCCGGTCTCGGCCACCCGGTGCATGGTGTGTGTGCGGACCAGGACCTCCGCGAACTGGCCGGAGCCGGCGGCGAAGGCCGTGTGCAGAGACTGGTAGAGGTTGAACTTCGGGGCGGCGATGAAGTCCTTGAACTCCGAGACGACCGGCGTGAAGCAGGTGTGCAGCTCGCCCAGCACGGCGTAGCAGTCGGCGTCCTCCGTCACCAGGATCAGCAGGCGGCCGTAGTCGTAGGGGCCCAGCCCGCCGCGTTTGTGCCGCACGCGGTGCACGGAGAGCACGTGCCGGGGGCGGATGTGCACCTCGGCGGCGATCCCGGCGTCGCGCAGCACCTGGCGTACCGACTCCGCGACCTCGGCCAGGGGGTCGGCCTCGCGGCGGTGGGCGCGGATCAGCTCCTCGGCCCGCGCGTGCTCCTCGGGGTGCAGGACGGCGAAGACCAGGTCCTCCAGCTCCGTCTTCAACGTCTGAACGCCCAGGCGCTCCGCGAGCGGGATCAGCACGTCCCGGGTGACCCGGGCGATCCTGGCCTGCTTCTCGGGTCGCATCACGCCGAGGGTGCGCATGTTGTGCAGCCGGTCGGCCAGCTTGATGGACATCACCCGCACGTCGCTGCCGGTGGCGACCAGCATCTTGCGGAAGGTCTCGGGCTCGGCCGCCGCGCCGTAGTCCACCTTCTCCAGCTTGGTGACCCCGTCCACCAGGTGGCCGACCTCGTCGCCGAAGTCGCTGCGCACCTGGTCGAGGGTCACCTCGGTGTCCTCGACGGTGTCGTGCAGCAGGGAGGCGGTCAGGGTCGTGGTCTCGGCGCCCAGCTCCGCGAGGATCAGCGTGACGGCCAGCGGGTGCGTGATGTAGGGCTCGCCGCTCTTGCGGAACTGGCCGCGGTGCGCGGACTCGGCCAGCAGGTAGGCGCGGCGCAGGGCATCCAGGTCGGCGCCCGGGTGGTGCACCCGGTGGGCGCGGGCCAGGTGCTCGATGGCGTCCGGAAGCCGCCGGTCGCCCACCGCCGGGCGGAAGACGGCCGCCCGGCCGAGGTGGCGGAGCCGGAGCCGGTCCCTGCGGTGCCCCCGGCGTTCGCGGGTGTCACCGCTCGGTGTGGACGCCTCTGCGCTCATGGGGTGGCACCTCCCGCGGTCTGGTGACCGGACCGCAAACCCCGCAGCGGCGCCGGTGCTTGATGCTACCGAGCCCATCACGGCCAGTCGGCCGGAGGCCGCCCCTATCGTGGTGGATCACCCATCCGAGTGCGTTATGTTCTTTGAAACGTGGCCGAAATGCTGTTGTCAACCGGCCAGATGACGCGCCGTCTCCCAGAGCGCCGGGTCGATCGTCCCCTCGGCGAGGATGACGGCCGGACCGGTGAGGGTGACGGTGCCGTCGGCGCGCTCGGTGACGGTGAGGCGCCCGCCGGGAACGTCCACGGTGTACGTGGCCGCGCGCCCCTCGGCCGCCGGGTCGAGGCCGTCCCGGCGGGCCGCCGCGACCATCGCCGCGCAGGCCCCGGTGCCGCAGGAGCGGGTCTCCCCCGAGCCGCGCTCGTGCACCCGCAGCGCGAGGTGGCCCGGGCCGCGGTCGGTGACGAACTCGACGTTGGTGCCGTGCGGGTACGCCTCGGCGGGGGCGACGCCGGGCGGGTCGAGCAACGCCCCGGGCTCGGCCAGGTCGTCGACGAAGGCGACGGCGTGCGGATTGCCCATGTCCACGTGCCGGGCGGGCCAGCTGCGCCCGGCGGCGGTGACGGTGACCGACTCGCCGGGACCGGAGGGCAGGGCGGCCGAGCCCATGGCCACGGTCAGCCGCCCGTCCGGCTCGAAGGTCACCACGCGCAGCCCGGCCCGGGTGGCGACCGGCAGCTCGTCCTCCTTGGCCAGCCCGGCCCGGCGCAGGTACTGGGCGAAGACCCGCACGCCGTTCCCGCACATCTCGGCGATGCTGCCGTCGGCGTTGCGGTAGTCCATGAACCACTCGGCCGGGCCGGAGTCCGCGCGCACCACGCGCAGCACGCCGTCGGCGCCCAGGCCCGCACGCCGGTCGCACAGCAGGGCCACGTCGGCCGCCGTCAGCTCCAGCCGGCCGGCGGGGTCGGGGAGGATGACGAAGTCGTTCTCCGTGCCGTGCCCCTTCAGGAAGGGGAGGGCATGGCGGAGCGGAGGGGTGGTACGGGAGGAGCGCGGTGCGTCAGTGGTCACCCGCCGAGCGTAACGGATCGTGACGACAGTCGCGGCCCGGCGCGGAGCGGCCCGGCTCAGCGCAGGGCGGCGACGCGCCAGACGGCCAGCAGGCCGAGAACACCCACGCCCAGGCCGTAGAGGACCAGCAGCCGCCAGTCGGCGCGGCGGCCGGTGGCGCGGTCGGGGAGGCCCGGCCAGGTGTAGCCGGCGCGGCCGGCGGCCATCATGCCCCAGCCGGCGGCGCTGCACCCGATGAGCAGGCCCAGCATCGCGACCGCTGCGCCGGCCTCGTCGAAGGCGAAGGCCAGCGGGAAGGCGAACATCAGGGCGCCCAGCAGGCTCAGCAGCGCGATGGGCGCGAAGAGGGTCAGGCGCAGCCGCCGCGGGGGCCGCAGGTCGGCGTAGGACTCGTCGCGCCCGAAGTCGTCCAGGACCTCGACGGCCTCGCCGCCGCCGGGGTCCGCCTCGTCGTCGGGGAGCGGGACCGCGGGGATCTCGGGCAGCGCGGACGCCGCCGCGGGCACGCGGGGCGGCAGCTCCTCCGCCGTGCCGTTGCTCTCCCGAGGGCCGGCCTCCATCGCCACGTGCCCTCCCAACTCAACGGCTCCCGGCTGCTGTCTCCACCGCCGGCGGGCCGCGCGGGCCTGCGGCTCCGGCGCCTGCTCGGCGATGCGCTCGATGATGACACGCCACGGGCCCGGGCCCGCCCGCCTGGAGCGTCCCGATGCCATCACGTGATCAGGATGTGACCGCCCGTTCGAGCAAGCTCCACGCCTGCTCCTCAAGCCCCTCCTGCGCCTCGTGCGCCCCGCGCAGCCAGCGCACGCGCGGGTCGCGGCGGAACCAGCTCTCCTGCCGGCGGGCGAAGCGCCGCGTGGCGCGGACGGTCTCCTCGCGCGCCTCCTCCTCGGTGCACTTCCCGGCGAGCGCGGCCAGCACCTGCTGGTAGCCCAGCGCGCGGGAGGCGGTGCGGCCCTCGCGCAGCCCGGCCCCCGCCAGGGCGCCGACCTCGGCCACCAGCCCGGCCCGCCACATCCGGTCCACCCGCGCGGCGATCCGCCGGTCCAGCTCCGGGCGTTCCACCGCGATCCCGATCTGGGCGGTGCGGTAGACCTCGCCCTCGGCGCCGGGGCCGGGGAGGCTGGCGGTGAACGGGCGGCCGGTGATCTCGATGACCTCCAGGGCCCGCACGACCCGCCGGCCGTTGCTGGGCAGGATGGCGCGGGCCGCCTCCGGGTCGGCCGCGGCCAGCCGGTCGTGCAGCGCGCCACTGCCGTGCCGCTCCAGCTCGGCCTCCAGGCGGGCGCGGACGCCGGGGTCGGTGCCGGGGAACTCCAGCGCGTCGACGGCGGCGCGCACGTAGAGGCCCGAGCCGCCGACGAGGACGGGCGTGCGCCCGGCGGCCAGGAGGCGGTCGATCTCCCGGCGGGCCAGCCGCTGGTACTCGGCGACGCTCGCGGTGACCGTGACGTCCCAGACGTCGAGCAGGTGGTGCGGGACGCCCTGCCGCTCGGCCGGGGTGAGCTTGGCGGTGCCGACGTCCATGCCGCGGTAGAGCTGCATGGAGTCGGCGTTGATCACCTCGCCGCCCAGCCGCCGGGCCAGGGCCACGCCGAGGTCGGACTTGCCGGCCGCGGTGGGCCCGACGACGGCGACGACCTGCGGGGGGCCCGCCGGGGCGGGGGGGACGGTGTTCACGCGGGGAAGTCTCCCAGATCGGCGGCGGGCCGCGGGCCCTCGAACGAGCGACGTGACGCGGCGGGGGCGCGGTTCGTTTGGCGTTCCGAAGTCCCCGCAGAGTTCCCCGCCGTGGGGAAGGTCAGGAGGAGTGATGGGAATGTTGGCCTGGATCCGTCGCCGGACGAAGGACCAGCCGGACGGGCCGGAGCTGCCGCCGGGCGCGCCCGCGGAGGGCGAGGCGCCGGAGCCCGGGGAGTCGGTCGGGATCCCCAAGCAGACGGCGGCGGCCGAGGCGGCCGACAGCGAGACGGGCGAGGGCGCGGCCCGGCCGTAGCGCCGGGAGGCCCGGGGCGCCGCGCCCCGGGTCGGCGGGGGTCAGGCCCAGGTGGCGACGATGTACCCGACCCCGTAGGGGGCGGAATCGTGGAGCAGCCGCCCGGCGAGCCCCCCGCCCTCGGCGGCCCCGGCCAGCAGCTGCCAGGCGGGCCGCCCGGCGGCGTGCAGTTCGGCGGCGAGCGCCGGGTCGAGCGCCGCGAGCGCCGCGGTGTCCGCCGCGCCGAGCGCCCGCGCGGCGGCGGTGTCGAACTCCGCGGCGCGCTCGTCGAACGCCCCGGGCGCGGCGGGCGTGCGGCAGGCGCTGCCGTCGCCGAGCACCAACAGGGCCAGACGCTCCTCTCCGGCGGCCAGTTCGCGGCCGGCCGCGGCGCAGCGCGCGGGTTCCCAGTCCTCGCCGACCGCGACCGCCAGGACCGGGGCGGCCTGCCAGGCGGTGCGTTCCAGCAGCCAGGCGCCCACGGTCAGGGACGGCGGCAGATCCCCGCCGGGGCCGGCGGGCCCGGCGGCACCGGCGGTGCCCAGGGTGACCTCCAGGTCCACGCCGTAGCCGTGGAACGTCCCGCGGCTCCCGGCCGGGAAGGGACCGGCCGCCGGCTCCCGGGCCGGGCCGGCCACCACCAGGCGGCCGGGGCGCGCGGCGGCCAGCACGGCGAGGGCGTCGTAGCAGGCGGCCCGGAGGCCGTCCAGCTCGGCCGCGGCGCCGACGGCCACCTCAGGGACCAGCAGCGGGGGGCAGGGACACACGGCGGCGGCGACGAGCATGGCCGCAGCCTAGCCGCGGCCCGGCGCCGCCGCGCCACCCCGCGCCCGCCGGGCGCGCGACCCCGGCGCGGGCCGCTCCCGCACCCCGGCCCGGAACGTCCGCAGGCGCGTTCAGCAGACCGCGCAGCCCCCGGCCGGCTCCTGGCTCGGGCCGGGCGCGCCCACGCGGGGCATGCCCAGCAGCACCCCGCCGGAGGGCTCTGCCGGGGCGGCGGTGCGCCGCTCCCAGACGTCGCCGGCACGGGTGCGGCGCAGGCCCTTGACGGGCCCGGCGGCCAGCAGGTGGTGCGGCGCCGCGTAGCTGATCTCCACGGTCACCACGTCGCCCGGCCGCGGCGCGGGGCCCTCGGGCCGGTCGAAGTGGACGAGGCGGTTGTCCGGGGCGCGGCCGGAGAGGCGGCGGGTGGCGTCGTCCTTGCGGCCCTCGCCCTCGGCCACCAGCACCTCGACGGTGCGGCCGAGCTGGCGCTTGTTCTCCGCCCAGGAGATCTCCTCCTGGAGGGCGACCAGCCGCTCGTACCGGTCCTGGACGACCTCCTTGGGGACCTGCCCGTCCATCTCGGCCGCGGGCGTTCCCGGGCGCTTGGAGTACTGGAAGGTGAAGGCCTGCGCGAAGCGGGCCTCGCGCACGACGTGCAGCGTCTCCTGGAAGTCCTCCTCGGTCTCCCCGGGGAAGCCGACGATGATGTCGGTGCTGATCGCGGCATCCGGGATGGCGGCGCGCACCTTCTCGATGATCGCCAGGTACCGCTCCTGGCGGTAGGAGCGGCGCATGGCGCGCAGCACCCGGGAGGAGCCGGACTGCAGGGGCATGTGCAACTGCGGCATGACGTTCGGCGTCGTGGCCATCGCGTCGATGACGTCGTCGGTGAAGTCGCGCGGGTGGGGCGAGGTGAACCGGACCCGCTCCAGGCCCTCGATCCGGCCGCAGGCGCGCAGCAGCTTGGAGAACGCCTCGCGGTCGCCGATGTCGGAGCCGTAGGCGTTGACGTTCTGGCCGAGGAGGGTGATCTCGCTGACGCCCTCGGCGACCAGGGCCTCGGCCTCGGCGAGGATGTCGCCGGGCCTGCGGTCCTTCTCCTTGCCGCGCAGCGCGGGGACGATGCAGAAGGTGCAGGTGTTGTTGCAGCCCACCGAGATGGCGACCCAGGCGGCGTAGGCGCTCTCGCGGCGGGTGGGCAGGGTGGAGGGGAACGCCTCCAGCGCCTCCGCGATCTCCACCTGGGCCTCGCTGCGCACCCGGGCGCGCTCCAGGAGCACCGGCAGGCTGCCGACGTTGTGCGTGCCGAAGACCACGTCCACCCAGGGGGCGCGGCGCACGATGGCGTCGCGGTCCTTCTGGGCCAGGCAGCCGCCGACGGCGATCTGCATGCCGGGGCGGCTGGCCTTGGCGGGGGCGAGCTGGCCGAGGTTGCCGTAGAGGCGGTTGTCGGCGTTCTCGCGGACGGCGCAGGTGTTGAAGACGACGACGTCGGCGGTCTCGCCGCCGGGGGTGGCGCGGACGTATCCGGCGCGCTCCAGGAGCCCGGCCATGCGTTCGGAGTCGTGGACGTTCATCTGACAGCCGAAGGTCCGGACTTCGTAGGTGCGCGCGACATCGGGCATGCGAAAGCTCAATCCATGGATCGATCCGGGACCGGGCCAGCGCCGGTCGTGAAGGCCGGTCCCCAAGTCTACGGTCCGCTGATAGCTTGCTGCGGTGCTCGCGTTCCGTGGTAGGCGGCGGCCCGGCGCGCCCGCGCTGCTGGGTCTCCTGGTCGCGCTCGCGGTCCTGGCGGGCGCGCTGCTGTGGCGCCCGCTGGTGGAGGGGGAACGCGCCCCCTCGGGCTCGGTGGCGATGAGCACGGGCGTCTCCAGCGGGGTGTACGCGCGGTACGGGCAACTGCTGCGGGGGCAGCTGGCCGAGGACGCGCCGGGCCTGGAGATGTCGCTGCTCTCCAGCGCCGGGTCGGTGCAGAACATCGAGCGGCTGGTCGCGGGCGATGCCGACTTCGCGATCGCGAGCGCCGACGCGCTGGCGGCCCACCAGGCACGGGACCCGGTCGGGACGGCGCGGCTGCGGGCCTGCGCCCGGCTGTACGACGACTACCTCCAGTTGGTGGTGCCCGCCGACTCCCCGGTGCGCTCCACGGCCGACCTGGAGGGCCTGCGGGTGGGCGTGGGGCAGGAGCAGTCGGGGGTGATCCGGGCGGCACGGGAGCTGCTGGCCGCGGCGGGTCTGGACATGGACGGGGACGTGAGGGCGGTCCGCGAGGGCATCGACAACATGCCGCGGATGCTGGAGGCCGGGCGCCTGGACGCCTTCTTCTGGTCGGGCGGGCTGCCCACCTCGGCGGTGACGCGGCTGGCGATGCGCAAGGACATCCGCCTGGTGCCGCTGGACGACCTGCTGCCGGCGCTCGCGGAGCGCGGGCCCGAGGCCGGGTACTACCGGGCGGCGGCGATCCCGCCCGACGCCTATCCGGACATCACCGGCGGCCAGACGGTCAACACCATCGCCACGGCGAACCTGCTGGTGACCACGGAGGACACCGATCCGGACGTCGCCGAACAGATCACGCGCTCGGTGATCAACGGCCGGGACCGGATCGGCCGCGAGGTGCACGCGGCGCAGCGCGTCGACCTGCGCACCGCGATCTACACCCAGCCCCTGCCTTTGCACCCCGGCGCGCGGCGCTACTACCGTTCGGTGAAGTCCTGAACGCTCCGGTGCGGAACGGTGGCGTAGCGGGCCCTCCGCCTACCGCTGCGTCAGGTCCTGGCCGCCGGGCCGGCCCGCGGGGACGGGCGGGGGCTCGGGCCGGTGGCGCGGCAGGGTGACGGTCACCCGCAGGCCGTGCGGGTCGTTGTGGGCGTAGGAGGCCGAGGCGCCTCCGGCGGCCAGCAGCGCGGCGACGATGGACAGCCCCAGGCCCGAGCCCGAGACGTTCTGGTGGCGGCCGCTGCGCCAGAACCGGTCGCCGATGCGGGCGAGTTCGGCGTCGGTCAGCCCGGGGCCGGTGTCGGTGACGGAGACCTGCAGCTCCTCGCCCGCGGCCGTGACGGCCACGCACACCTCGCCGCCGGCGGGCGTGAACTTGAGGGCGTTGTCGACCAGGGCGTCCAGCGCGCTGGAGAGCCCGATCGGGTCGGCCCAGCCGGTGGCGGCGGTCAGGCCCTCGCGCCGCAGGGAGACGCCGCGGCCGTCGGCGACCGGCTGCCAGGCGGCGATCCGCTCGGCGGCCAGCGCGGCGACGTCGGTGGTGCGCAGGTCGGCGGGGCTGCCCTCGGCCAGGGCGAGGTCGAGCAGGCCGTCCAGCACCCGGGCCAGGCGCTTGCCCTCGGCGCGGACGGAGGCGAACTCCTCGTTGTCCTCGGGGTTCTCCTCGGGCAGTTCGAGGCCGAGCAGGTCGATGCGCAGCAGCAGCGCGGCCAGGGGGTTGCGCAGTTGGTGGGAGGCGTCGGCGACGAAGGCCCGCTGCTGTTCGAGGACGTCCTCGACGTGGTCGGCCATCTCGTTGAACGACCGGGCCAGGCGCCGCAGCTCCGGCGGGCCGCCGGAGGAGGCAACGCGGGCGGTGAGGCGGCCGGTGGCGATCTCGTGGGTGGCGCGGTCCAGGACGCGGACCGGGCGCAGCACCCAGCCGGTGAGGCGGAACGCCAGCGCGACGGCGAGCAGCACGGCGGCGGCCTCGGCGGCGGCGATCCACAGCCAGCCGCGGAGCACGCGGGAGCGCAGCGGGCCGGTCGGGGAGTCGATCACGACCACGGCGATGACGTCCCCGTCGCGGATGACGGGCGAGGCGACGAGCAGGCGGCGGTCGGAGTCCCAGGGCCAGACCTGCGGCGGACCCTGGCTGCGGCGCCCGGCCAGGGCCTCGGCGAACTCGGTGCCCTCGGGGCCGTCCGGGGGGCGCCAGTCGGCGGGGGCGGCTGCCATCGGACGGCCGTCGCGCCGGAAGACGCCGACGCGGATGCCGTAGACCTCCTGGTAGGAGCGCAGCTCGGCGGCGAGGGTGGCCAGCGGGCTGCTGGAGCCGGCCGAGGGGGGGTCGCTGTCCGCGGCGTACTGGGCGAGGGAGGCGAAGCGGGCGGTGTCGTCGATGCGGTCGACGACCACCCGCTGCTGCTCGCTGCGGGCCTGGCTGGCGGCCAGGGGGACGCCGAGGGCCAGGAGCAGGCCGGTCAGCAGCACGATCAGCAGCGGCAGCAGGCGCGAGCGCATGGCGGAGGCGGTCCGGGGGCGGGGTCAGGCCGCGGGGAGCGCCAGGCGGTAGCCGACGCCGCGGACGGTCTCGACGAGCTCGGGGCGGCGCAGCTTGGCGCGGAGCGAGGCGACGTGCACCTCCAGCGTGCGGCCGGTGCCCTCCCAGCTGGTGCGCCAGACGTCGCTGATGATCTGCTCGCGGCGGAAGACCACGCCCGGGCGCTGGGCCAGCAGCGCAAGCAGGTCGAACTCCTTGCGGGTGAGGGCGACGTGGCGCCCGTCCACCTCGACGCGGCGGGTCGCCAGCTCGACGGTGATGGGGCCCAGCGACAGCACGGAGCCGGAGCCTCCGGGAGCGGGGGGCTCGCCCGCGGCGGCCGGGGCCTCGTCGGGGCCGGTGCGGCGGCTGACGGCGTGGATGCGGGCCAGCAGCTCGCCGGTGTCGTAGGGCTTGACGATGTAGTCGTCCGCGCCGAGGTTCAGGCCGTGGATGCGGGAGCGCACGTCGGCCCGGGCGGTGACCATGATCACCGGGGTCCGGGTGAGGCGGCGGATGCGCCCGCACACCTCGAAGCCGTCCAGGTCGGGGAGGCCGAGGTCGAGGAGCACGACGCCGAAGGAACGGTCCCGCAGCACGCCCAGGGCCTCCTCGCCGCTGCGCGCCCGCACCACCTCGAAGCCGTGCCGTCCGAGCACGGCGACGAGGGCCGCGCCCACGTGCTCGTCGTCCTCGACCAGGAGCACTCTCATACCGGCCCTCCTTCCCGCCGCGTCCGGCCGGTATCCAGCATGCGGGACGCCGCCGCGGGGCGGGCGCCCCGGCACGTCCACGCGGATATCCACGCCGACGCCGGGGGCGGCGTCAAGGTCCGCCGCGCGGGCTGAACCCTTCCGTTATCCCCCGGGGGCCGCCCGTCACGGTCAGCTACGCTCCGCGCACGCCGGGCGAGGGGATCGTTATGCTCAATTTCCCCTCAGATCTGCTGACGGTGTGCGCGACCGTGGCTAAGGTCCGTGCAACCGACGAGGACGGAGCAGGCAACGATGAGCGATGTGTCGCTGAGCAAGGACTCCCCGGGGGAGGCGGCGCCGGCGGAGGATCTCGTCGTCCTGGCAGGCGTGAACAAGCACTTCGGCGCCCTGCACGTGCTCCAGGACATCAACCTCACGATCAAGCGCGGCGAGGTGGTGGTGGTGATCGGCCCTTCGGGGTCCGGGAAATCCACCCTCTGCCGGACGATCAACCGCCTGGAGACCATCGACGAGGGCGTCATCACCATCGACGGCAGCCCGCTGCCCGCGGAGGGCCGCGAGCTGGCCCGGCTGCGGGCCGACGTCGGGATGGTCTTCCAGTCCTTCAACCTCTTCGCGCACCGCACCGTGCTCCAGAACGTCACCCTCGGCCCGGTCAAGGTCCGCCGGGTCGCCAGGGCCGAGGCGGAGGAGCGGGCCCGCGAGCTGCTGGACCGGGTCGGCGTGGGCAACCAGGCCGACAAGTACCCGGCCCAGCTCTCCGGCGGGCAGCAGCAGCGCGTGGCCATCGCCCGCGCGCTGGCCATGCAGCCGAAGGTGATGCTCTTCGACGAGCCGACCTCCGCGCTGGACCCCGAGATGATCAACGAGGTGCTGGAGGTCATGCAGCAGCTCGCCCGCGAGGGGATGACCATGGTCGTGGTCACCCACGAGATGGGCTTCGCCCGCTCCGCGGCGAACCGCGTGGTCTTCATGGCCGACGGCCGGATCCTCGAGGAGGCCGAGCCGCACCAGTTCTTCGACAACCCGCGCAGCGACCGCGCCAAGGACTTCCTCTCCAAGATCCTCCAGCACTGAGTCCCCCCACGCCCCGGGCCCGGCGCCCGGAGACCGACCTCGCTCCTCCACCTTCGACGAAGGAACGCACCATGAGACTCCGCAAGGCAACGACCCTGGCCGCCCCCGTCCTCGTCCTCGCCCTGGCCGCCACGGCCTGCGGCGGCGGCGGCGACGGTGACGGTGACGGCGGCATCACCATCGGCATCAAGTACGACCAGCCGGGCGTCGGCCTGCGCGACGCCGACGGCGAGTTCAGCGGCTTCGATGTCGACGTGGCCACCTACATCGCCGGCGAACTCGGCTACGAGCCCGAGGAGATCACCTGGCAGGAGGCGCCCAGCGCCGACCGCGAGAACATGCTGCGCCGCGGCGACGTGGACATGATCGTGGCCAGCTACTCCATCACCGCCGAGCGCGCCGATCAGGTCGCCTTCGCCGGCCCCTACTTCCTCGCCCACCAGGACCTGCTGATCCGCACCGACGCCGAGGCGCCCACCGAGGAGGGCATCGGCGACCTGACGCTGTGTTCCGTCGGCGGCTCCACCTCCGCCCAGCGGATGGAGGAGGAGTACGGCGCCAACCTCCAGAACTTCCAGACCTACTCGGAGTGCCTGGACGGTATCGTCGGCGGCTCCCTGGACGCCCTGACCACGGACGACGCCATCCTGGCCGGGTACGCGGCCCAGGACGAGTACGCGGGCGAACTGGCCCTGGCCGGGCTGAACCTGAGCGACGAGTTCTACGGCGTCGGCCTGCCGCTCGACTCCGACCGCGTGGACGCCGTCAACGAGGCCATCACGCAGATGGTGGACGACGGCTCCTGGGACCGGTTCGTGGAGGAGAACTTCGGCCCCTCGGGCTACGAGCCCGAGGCCGCCCCCGCGATCGGCAGCGGCCCGACGGCCGAGTGAGCCGGCCCGGACCCCCGCGGCGCGCCGTGCGACCCGGCGGCGCGCCGCCCCTCCCCTCTTGAGCCCTCGGGGCCCCGGGCGCCACCCGCCCGGGCCCCGGGCCGAGCCCTCCGACCGGGACGTGTGATTCCGTGTTCGACTTCTCCTTCCTCGACCTCGACGAGTACGACCTCTTCGGGGCGTTCTGGATGACGGTGCAGCTCACCGTCGCCTCCGCGATCGGCTCGCTGATCTGGGGAACGCTGCTGGCCGCGATGCGGGTCAGCCCGGTCCCGGTGATGCGGGCGTTCGGCGCCGTGTACGTCAACATCGTGCGGAACATCCCGCTGACCATCGTGATCGTGGCCTGCGCCCAGGTGCTGGCGTTCCGGCTGGAGATCACCCTGGGCGCCGGGGACGACATCGACACGCGGAACTTCCGGCTGGCCGTGCTCGGCCTGGTGGCCTACACCTCCACCTTCGTCTGCGAGGCCCTGCGCTCCGGCATCAACACGGTGCCCGTCGGACAGGCCGAGGCCGCCCGGGCCCTGGGGCTGAGCTTCTCCCAGGTGCTGCGGCTGATCGTGCTGCCCCAGGCGTACCGCGCCGTGGTGGCGCCGCTGGCCAACGTCCTGATCGCCCTCACCAAGAACACCACGGTGGCCATCGCCATCGGCGTCGTGGAGGCGGCGTTCCTGATGAACGTGATGATCGAGAACGAGGCCAGGCCGCTGGAGATCGGCGTCATCTTCGCCGCCGGCTTTGTCCTCCTGACGCTGCCCACGGGCCTGCTCCTCGGCCGGCTCGCCCGGCGGCTGGCGGTGAAGCGATGAGCGACGCACGCGCGGCTGCCGGGCCGCGGACGGCGACGATGCCCGCAGAGTGCCGCGCGGGCGGAGAAGCGAACGAGGGGGCACGATGAGCGACCTGAACGTTCTCTACGACGCGCCCGGCCCGCGCGCGCGGGTGCGCAACTCCCTCTACACCGCCCTCTTCCTCGCCGCCCTGGTCGCGGCCGGCTTCTGGATCCACGGCCGGCTGTCGGACCGGGGGGAGCTGGAGTGGCGGCTGTGGGAGCCGATCTTCACCGACTCCCGGCTGTGGACGAACTTCGTGCTCCCCGGCCTCCAGGACACGCTGATCGCGGCGGGCCTGTCGATGGTCATCGCGCTGCCGCTGGGGGCGCTGCTGGGCATCGGGCGGCTCTCCGACCACCGCTGGATCCGCGTCCCGGTGGGCGCGGTGGTGGAGTTCTTCCGCGCCATCCCCGTCCTGCTGCTGATGCTCTTCGCCAACGAGGCGTACTTCCAGTGGTCCAACGTGACCTCGGACCTGCGCCCGCTGTACGCCGTGGTGACGGGCCTGGTGATGTACAACGCCTCGGTGCTGGCCGAGGTGGTGCGCGCCGGCGTGCTGGCCCTGCCGCGGGGCCAGTCGGACGCGGCGCGGGCGATCGGCATGCGCAAGGGCCAGATCATGGTCAGCGTGCTGCTGCCGCAGGCGGTCACCGCGATGCTGCCGGCGATCGTCAGCCAGCTGGTGGTCATCGTGAAGGACACCGCGCTGGGCGGCCAGCTCGTGCAGTACACCGAACTGCGCAGCACCATCGGCGACATCGACAACAACTTCACCAGCCTCCTCGCCGCCTTCACCCTGATCACGGTCATCTACGTGGTGCTCAACTTCCTGCTGACCAGCTTCGCGGGCTGGCTGGAGCGGCGCATCCGCCGCGGCCGGCGGACCACGGGGGCGGTGCTGACCACCGACATGACCGACGAGCTGGCGGCGGCCGGAGACGTCCCCGGGCCCGGCGCCGCGGGCGGGACGGCGGAGGCGCCGCGCAAGGGCCGGGGTTAGCCGGTCAGGGCCGACTTGACGCCCGTACCCGCGCTGGGTTCCATACGACGTGTGCTGCCCGTGATCATTGCCGGCGCGGGCCCCGTGGGGCTCGCGCTGGCGCTTGCCCTGGCCGGGCACGACGTCCCCTCCGTGGTCCTGGACGACGCGGAGTCCGCGCCCCCCGCGCGCCTGGCCCGCGCCTGTGTGCTCCCGGCCGATCTCGGGCACTGGGCGCGGCTGTTGGGGGACGTGGCGCCGGAGTGGACGGCCTGGCGCACGGTCCACCGGGGGCGGACGGTCCTGCGGCACGAGTTCGCCCCGGGGGCCGGGCCGAGGCAGGTGCCGCAGCACGTGCTGGAGCGGGCGCTGCGGGAGGCGGCGGGCCGGCAGTCGCTGATCCGCTTCGCCCCGGGGCACCGGCTGACGCGTCTGGAGCAGGACGAGGCCGGCGTGGCGGCGTACTCGGCTCCGCGCGCGCCCGGCGGGCGGCGGGGCCTGGAACGGCAGTGGCGCGGCAGCCACTTGGTCGGCTGCGACGGGCCGCGCTCCACCGTCCGCAAGCTGCTGAACATCGCCTTCCCCGGCCGCACCGGCGTCGAGCGGTTCGCCGTGGCGGCGCTGCGCGCCGAGCTGCCGGCGCCCGGGGAGGCCGAACTGCACCGCGGGCTGCCGGGCGGGGAGGTGATCCGCCGTCCGCTGGACGAGGACCGGTGGCGGCTGGACTGGCCGCTGACCGCGGACGGCGGGCTGGTCACGCCCGACGCCCTGCTGGACCGGGTGCACGCCGCGCTCGCCGCCTGGCACGGCGGGGACATCCCTCCGTACGAGCTCCTGGACACCGGCGTCCACATCTGCCACCAGCGGCTGGCCCACAGCTGGCGGGCGGGGCGGGTCTTCCTCGCGGGGGACGCCGCCCACCTGCTGGGCGCCCTGGGCACGCAGCAGGTCGCGGAGGGCCTGCGGGACGTGGACAACCTCGCCTGGAAGCTGGCCGTCGCCTGCCACCAGGGCAACGCCGAGGCGCTGCTGGACAGTTACCAGGCCGAGCGGCGCCCCGCGGCCGGCCGCCGGCTGCGCGCGGTGGACCAGGCCCTGCCGCTGGTGCGCGGGGGCGGACTTTCGGCCCGCGTCCGGGGCCGCAGCGGCGGGCGCCTGGCGCTGCTGTCCGACAGCCACCTGGGGCGCGGCGCCCTGGGCGGCCCGGCGCGGTACGGGGTCACGCCGATAGCGTGCGCGGTCCGGGGGACGACGGCCACGGCAACGCCCGCAGGCGCGCCCGCCGAGGACGTTCCGGTGTACACGCTGGAGGGGGAGCGGGCGCGGCTGCGGGAGCGGCTGGGCGGGCCGGTGCTGCTGGTGCTGACCGCGCCGGGGGCGCGGGTGTGGGAGGCGCGGCACTGGCTGGGCGCCGGGCTGATGCCGGAACTGGCGGCCACGGCGGCGTCCCTGCCCCTGCCCGCGGAGCTGCTGGTCACCGAGGAGTACCCCGGGGCGGGGGCGCACACGCTGCTGGTGGTCAGGCCGGACGGCTACCTGGGCGCGGCCCTCCCGGGCACCGCCCGGGAGGCGCTGCTGGCCTGCGTGAACGCCCTCCGGGGCCAGGCCGCCCACCACGGCCGCCCGGAGCCGGCCGCGGACCGCTGAGCGCACGAGCGTCGCGGCACGCCGAGCCCGGTCGGCCAGGCCCGCCACGGGCCGCGCGGCAGCGCCGCCCCGGCGGTCGGGGGCGCATCGGCAGTCGGCCGGGATCGTGGCCGTTCACGCACAGGCCCGGCACAGCGGCGCTCCGGCCACGCGCGCCGGGAGGCAGCCGGCAGCCGACCACCCGGGGCTGCCGCCGTCCGCGCGACGGACGCGCACGGCAGCCCACGGCCCCGGGCGCACCGCCGTCCGGCCCGCGCCGGATCACATCCGTCCGGGATGCGGCCTCCGGGTCTCACAGGCCCTGCGGGCCGTCCCGTTCCTCCGCGGCCAGCTCGGAGCGGACGACGCGCAGGGCCAGCTCTTCCCCGTACCCGCGGCGGGCGAGGAGGGAGGCCAGGCGGCGCAGGCGCTTGGGGGCCGGGAGGCCGGCGGTCGCCGGGAGCCTGCGCCGCACCAGGACGCGGGCCGTGGCCTCCTCCTGGTCCCGGTCGAGCCGGCCGACGGCCCGGTCGATGACGGTGGAGTCCACGCCGCGGGTGCGCAGCTCCCGGGCCAGGGCCCGGCCCGCCAGGCCCCGCCCGTGGTGCCGGGACTCCACCCACGCCTCGGCGAACGCCGCGTCGTCGATCAGGCCGGCCTCCTCGAAGCGGTCGAGCACCGCCGAGACCGCTTCGGGCGGGATCTCGCGCTCCCGCAGCGCCCGCTCCAGCTCGCCCCGCGTGCGGGGGCTGCCGGTGAGCAGGCGCAGGCCGATGGCCCTGGCGCGTTCCACCGGGTCGCGCGGTGTGCGCGGCGGCCCCGCCCCGGCCCTCGACGGGAGGGGGCCGCCGCTGTCCTCGGGTGCCGGTCCGGCCGGCCATTCGCTGCGCCGGGTCACCGTCAGCTCTTGGCCGCGGCGGCGGCGGGCTTGGCCGCCCGGGACGCCTTGGCCGGAGCGGCGGCGACGGGGGCCTCGGCGGCGGGCTCGGGAATGCCGGCCGCGTCCTTGCCCGGCTCGCCCTCGGGCGCCTCGGTCCTGGGGCCGATGCCCAGCTTCTCCTTGATCCTCTTCTCGATCTCGTTGGCCAGGTCGGGGTTGTCCCGCAGGAAGGTGCGGGCGTTCTCCTTGCCCTGGCCGAGCTGATCGCCCTCGTACGTGTACCAGGCGCCGGACTTGCGGATGAAGCCGTGCTCCACGCCCATGTCGATCAGCCCGCCCTCGCGGCTGATGCCGATGCCGTAGAGGATGTCGAACTCGGCCTGCTTGAAGGGAGGGGCGACCTTGTTCTTCACGACCTTGACGCGGGTGCGGTTGCCCACCGCGTCGGTGCCGTCCTTGAGGGTCTCGATGCGCCGGATGTCCAGCCGCACGGAGGCGTAGAACTTCAGCGCCCGGCCGCCCGTGGTGGTCTCCGGGGAGCCGAACATCACGCCGACCTTCTCCCGGAGCTGGTTGATGAAGATGGCGGTGGTCCTGGACTGGTGGAGCGCGCCTGTGATCTTCCGCAGGGCCTGACTCATCAGCCGCGCCTGGAGGCCGACGTGGGAATCGCCCATCTCGCCCTCGATCTCGGCCCGGGGCACCAGCGCGGCCACAGAGTCGATGACGATGAGGTCGAGGGCGCCGGAGCGGATGAGCATGTCCGTGATCTCCAGCGCCTGCTCGCCGTTGTCCGGCTGGGAGAGGATCAGCTGGTCCACGTCCACGCCGAGCTTCTTGGCGTACTCGGGGTCGAGGGCGTGCTCGGCGTCCACGAACGCGACCGTGCCGCCCGCGCGCTGAGCGTTCGCCACGGCGTGGAGGGTCAGCGTCGTCTTGCCCGAGGACTCCGGCCCGTAGACCTCCACCACCCGCCCGCGCGGCAACCCGCCCACGCCGAGGGCGACATCGAGGGCCGTGGAGCCCGTGGGGATGACCTCGACCGGCTCGTTGGGCCGTTCCCCCAGGCGCATGACGGCGCCTTTGCCGAACTGCCGCTCAATCTGCGCGAGTGCGGCGTCGAGCGCCTTCTCGCGGTCCGTACCTGCCATGGGTGCCACCCGGTCCGTCTGATTCGATCGCTTCACACCACGGACGCTAGCGCCCGCCACTGACAATCGCCGATTACCCACATCCATGAGAACGGCTGTTCGAATTTCGTGTCAAGCGATTCCCGGGCCGGCATGTCCGTGGGGAGTCGCCCCCGCGGGGTCGTCAGTGCAGGTGCGGGGGAACGTCCTGCGCCGCGCAGACCGCGCGCCAGACGTCCTTGGCGTCCCACCCGGCGTCCAGCGCCTCGATGACGGTGCGCCCGCCCAGCTCGGACATCACGTGGTCCCGGGCGAAGGAGTCGGCGTAGCCGGCCCCGAAGTGCTCGGTCATCCGCGCCCAGAAGTCCGTCAGCCGCATGCCCCCAGTATCCCCCTCCGCCCCGGCCCGCTCGCGGCGGCGGACGGTCACAGAGCCCGCAACGCCGCTGTGCAGGCCACCGCCACCGCGATCACCACCAGGAACGGCGCGCGCAGCAGCAGCGCGACGCCCGCCGCGCCCAGCCCGGCCGCCCGCGCGTCCAGCGCGATCACCTCGCCCTCCCCGAGCGTCTGCAGGGCGGTGAGCGCGGCCAGCAGGGCCACCGGCAGCAGCGCCGCGAGGCGGCGGACGGCCGGGCGTTCCAGGGCGGTGGCCGGGACGGACAGGCCGAGGAGCTTCACCAGGTAGCAGCCGAGCGCGGTGGCGGCGACCGCGAGCCAGACGCTCACGCGGCGGCCCTCCGCGCGCGCCCGGCCAGCAGCACGGCGGGGGCCGCGAGCGCCGCGGCCAGCACCGGCACACCGGCGGGCAGCAGCGGCAGGCAGGCCAGGGCGACCGCCACCGCGAGCGCGGCGGTGGCGCGTTCGGCCGCGCCGCGCAGCATCGGCGCCAGCAGGGCGAGGAAGACGGCGGGGCCCGCGGCGTCCAGGCCCCAGGCGTCCGGGTCGCCGATCGCACCCGCGCCGATGGCACCCAGCAGGGTGGTGAGGTTCCAGCAGACGTAGAGGCTCAGGCCGGTGACCGCGAAGCCCAGGCGGGCGCGGCGCCGGTCGGGCTGCGCCAGGGCCACGGCCGAAGTCTCGTCGATGACCCAGTGGGCCGCCGCCGGGCGCACCCGGCGGGGCAGGGCCAGCAGGCCGGAGAGGCGCAGTCCGTAGAAGCAGTTGCGCAGGCCGAGGAAGAGGGCCCCGGCCGAGGCGGGCAGCGGGCCGCTCCCGGCCGCGAGGGCGCCGACCAGCGCGAACTGCGAGGCGCCGGTGAAGACCAGCAGGCTGAGGGCGCAGGCCTGAAGGATGCTCAGGCCGCCGGAGACGGCGGTCACGCCGAAGGCGAAGCCGGAGAGGCCGACCGCGACGCCCACGCCGAGGGCGTTCCGCACGGTCCGCCGGGTGCCCGCGCGCTCCTCGGAGCCGGAGTCGGGAAGGGGGCCGGAGTCGGGGAAGGGGTCGGCTCCGGGGGCGCCGACCGGTTCTGTCGTTCCATGGGTCACGGGCGCACGCTAGGCGGCGGCCGACGACCGGTCTTGTACGTTCTTGCGCGCGGAGTGGCTATCTTCGCACCCGGCGGACGCCGCGCTCCCGCTGGTAGGCGCCGGGGGTGACGCCGACGATGCGCGTGAAGTGCCGGTGCAGGTGCGGCTGATCGGTGAACCCGACCGCGACCGCCGCCTCGGCGGGGCCGATTCCGGCGTCGAGCAGGTCGAGGGCGCGGCGCACCCGCGCGTCGGTCAGCCAGGCGTGGGGCGGCAGCCCGTACCGCTCGCGGAAGGCGCGCAGCAGGGCGAAGGGGCTGACCCCCAGCCCGGTGGCGAGGGCTTCGAGGGTGGGCGGGTCGGCGAGCCGTTCGGACAGCGTCTCCCGCGCGCGTTCGGCCAGGCGCGCGCCCGCGCTGCGGATCTCGCGCCGGGGGCGCGCCCCGCCCGCCCGGCGCAGGAGCCGGGCCACGGTCAGCCGCAGCAGGCTGTCCGCGGCCAGGGCGTTGCCCTCGTCGGTCGCGCGCAGCACCCGGCCGATCATCCGCACCGCCTCCGGGTCGTCCACCACCGGCGCGCGGAACCCGGCCGCGCCCCGCAGCCCCAGCGTCTCGGCCGCGATGGCGTCCACCAGGCCCGGATCGGGGTAGAGCGCGCCGTAGGTCCAGCCCTCGGGCACCCCGGCGTGGCCGGTGTGCGGGGTGTCGGGGTTGATCAGCGCCAGCCCGCCCGCCCCGGCCCGCTCCACGCTCCCGCCGTGGTCGAAGACCTCGACCCCCGACGTGATCCCGGCGATCACGAAGGTGCGGTGGGTGTGCCTGATGAACGCCCGCCGCACGTACCGGGCCCGCAGCAGGTCGACGCCGGGCAGCGACGGATGGCGCCAGTGACGCGCGTGCTCCCGCTCCTCCATGGGAGCCATTGTGCGCCCGCGCGCCGGCCGCCGGGCCGGGTGGCCACCCGCTGTCAGTGGCGGGGTGCACGATGGGCGCATGGACGGACATCCGGCGCTGGCCGCCTTCTCCCCCGCGACCCGGGCGTGGTTCTCGCGTGCCTTCCACGCGCCCACGCCCGCGCAGGAGGGCGCGTGGAAGGCCATCGCCGAGGAGTCCGACGCCCTGGTCGTGGCGCCGACCGGCTCGGGCAAGACGCTGGCGGCCTTCCTCGCCTCCCTGGACGCCCTCGCCTCCACCCCGCCCCCGGCCGAGCCGCACCTGCGCTGCCGCGTGCTCTACGTCTCCCCCCTGAAGGCCCTGGCCGTGGACGTGGAGCGCAACCTCCGCAGCCCGCTCACCGGCATCCGCCAGGAGGCGGTGCGCCTCGGCCTCCCCGAGCCCGAGATCCGCGTCGGCATCCGCACCGGCGACACCCCGGCGGCCGACCGGCGCACGCAGGCCAGGCGCCCGCCGGACATCCTCATCACCACGCCCGAGTCCCTCTTCCTCATGCTCACCTCGGCCGCCCGGGAGGCCCTGGCCGGGGTGCGGACGGTGATCCTCGACGAGGTCCACGCCGTCGCGGGCACCAAGCGCGGGGCGCACCTGGCGCTGTCCCTGGAGCGGCTGGACGCGCTGCTGCCGCGTCCGGCCCGCCGCATCGGGCTCTCGGCCACCGTCCGGCCGGTGGACGAGGTGGCCCGCTTCCTCTCCCCGCAGCGCAAGGCGCGGATCGTCCAGCCGCCCTCGGGCAAGAAGTTCGAGCTCTCGGTCGTGGTGCCGGTGGAGGACATGGGCGAGCTGGGCGGCTCCCCGGTGGCCGACGGTGCGGGCGGCGGCGACGTGCCCTCCATCTGGCCCTCCGTCGAGGAGCGGATCGTGGACCTGGTGCAGGCCCACCGCTCCACCATCGTCTTCGCCAACTCCCGCCGCCTGGCCGAGCGCCTGTGCAACCGGATCAACGAGATCGCCCACGAGCGAGCCACCGGTCAGCCGCTGCCCGAGGAGCACGCCCCCGCCGCGCTGATGGGCGGCTCGGGTGCGGCCCGGGGCGCGAGCCCGGTGCTGGCCCGCGCGCACCACGGCTCGGTGTCCAAGGAGCAGCGGGCGCTGATCGAGGAGGACCTCAAGGCGGGCCGGCTGCCCGCCGTGGTGGCGACCTCCAGCCTGGAGCTGGGCATCGACATGGGCGCGGTGGACCTGGTGGTGCAGGTGGAGTCGCCGCCCTCGGTCGCCTCCGGGCTCCAGCGGGTGGGCCGCGCGGGGCACCAGGTGGGCGCGGTGTCCTCGGGCGTGGTCTTCCCCAAGTACCGCGGCGACCTGGTGCAATCGGCGGTGGTCACCGAGCGGATGCGGGAGGGGGCCATCGAGTCCCTGCGCGTCCCGGCCAATCCCCTGGACGTTCTCGCCCAGCAGCTGGTGGCCATGACCGCCCTGGACACCTGGGACGTGGACGAGCTGCTGACCGTGGTGCGACGGGCCGCCCCGTTCGCGGCCCTGCCGGAGTCGGCCTTCCACGCGGTCCTGGACATGCTGGCCGGGCGGTATCCCTCGGACGCCTTCGCCGAGCTGCGGCCCCGGGTGGTGTGGGACCGGGTCGCCCACACCGTCACCGGGCGGCCCGGGGCGCAGCGCCTGGCCGTCACCTCCGGGGGCACCATCCCCGACCGCGGCCTGTTCGGCGTTTTCCTGGCCGGGGCCGACCCGCGCCGGGGCGGGGGCCGGGTGGGCGAGCTGGACGAGGAGATGGTCTACGAGTCCCGCGTGGGCGACGTCTTCACCCTGGGCACCACCTCCTGGCGCATCGAGGACATCACCCGGGACCGGGTGCTGGTGACGCCCGCCCCCGGGGTGCCCGGGCGGCTGCCGTTCTGGAAGGGGGACCAGCTGGGCCGGCCGCTGGAGCTGGGGCGCGCGCTGGGCGCCTTCCTGCGGGAGGTCGGCGGCCTGGAGCCGGGTCCGGCCCGCGAGCGGCTGGCCGCCGCCGGCCTCGACTCCTGGGCGGTGGACAACGTCCTGGCCTACCTCGGCGAGCAGCGCGAGGCCTGCGGCCACGTCCCGGACGACCGCACCATCGTCGTGGAGCGGTTCCGCGACGAGCTGGGCGACTGGCGGGTGGTGGTCCACTCCCCCTTCGGCGCACAGGTCCACGCCCCCTGGGCCCTGGCCCTGGGCGCCCGGCTCACCGAGCGCTTCGGCATGGACGCGCAGGTGCTGCACGCCGACGACGGCATCGTGCTGCGCCTGCCCGACGCGGACCTGTTCGGCGCGGCGGACGGCGAGGACCCGCTGGGCGCGGGGCCCGCCCCGGGCGCGCTGCCCGACGCGGCGTACGACGACGGCCTGGCCCCCGTGGGCGCCGAGGACGTGCTCTTCGACAAGGGTGAGGTCGAGCAGCTCGTCACCGACCAGGTCGGCGGCTCGGCCCTGTTCGCCTCCCGCTTCCGGGAGTGCGCCGCGCGGGCCCTGCTCCTGCCCCGGCGCACGCCCGGCCGGCGCACCCCGCTGTGGCAGCAGCGCCAGCGCGCCCACCAACTGCTGTCCGTGACAGCCGAGTTCGGGTCGTTCCCGATCGTGCTGGAGGCGGTCAGGGAGTGCCTGCAGGACGTCTTCGACGTGCCCGGCCTCACCGAGCTGATGGCCGACATCGAGGCCCGCCAGGTCCGGCTGGTCGAGGTCACCACCCGCGAGCCCTCCCCCTTCGCCCGCTCTCTCCTCTTCGGGTACGTCGCGCAGTACCTCTACGAGGGGGACTCGCCGCTGGCCGAGCGGCGCGCCGCCGCGCTCTCCCTGGACTCAAGGCTGCTGGCCGAGCTGCTGGGCCGGGCCGAGCTGCGCGAGCTGCTGGACCCGGGCGTTCTCGTGGAGCTGGAGCGTGAGCTGGCCTGGCTGACCGAGGAGCGCCGGCTGAGGGACGCCGAGGGCGTCGCCGATCTGCTGCGGGTCCTGGGCCCGGTCACCGACGAGGAGCTGACCGCCCGCGGCGCCCTCCCAGCCTGGGCCGAGGAGCTGGTGGCGGCCCGCCGCGCGCTGCGCGTGCGGATCGCCGGGGCCGAGCACTGGGCGGCCATCGAGGACGCCGGGCGGCTGCGCGACGCGCTGGGCGCCGCGCTCCCCGTGGGCGTGCCCGAGGCGTTCACCGAGCCCGTGCCCGACCCGCTGGGGGACCTCCTCGCCCGCTACGCCCGCACCCACGGCCCGTTCACCTCGGCGCAGGCCGCCGCCCGCTTCGGCCTGGGCACGGCTGTTGCGGACGGCGTGCTGCACCGGCTGGCGGCCGACGGGCGACTGGTGCAGGGCGAATTCAGGCCCGGCGGCGCGGGGCACGAGTGGTGCGACCCGGCGGTCCTGCGCCGGCTGCGGCGCCGCTCCCTGGCCGCGCTGCGCCACGAGGTGGAGCCCGTCCCGCCCGCGGCGCTGGCCGCGTTCCTCCCCGCCTGGCAGCACGTCGGGGCCCTGGCCGGCCGCGGCGGGCTGCGCGGGATCGACGGACTGGCCCGCGTGGTGGAGCAGTTGCAAGGCGCGCCCGTGCCCGCCTCCGCCCTGGAGCGGCTGGTGCTGCCCGGCCGCGTCGCCGGCTATGTCCCGTCCCTCCTGGACGAGTTGACCGCCTCGGGCGAGGTGGTGTGGGCGGGCGCGGGCGCGTTGCCCGGCAAGGACGGCTGGATCGCGCTCTACCCCGCCGACGCCGCCCCGCTGCTGCTGCCGCCCCCGCAGCCGCTGGAGCTCTCGCCGCTGCACCGGACGGTGCTGGAGGCGCTCTCCGGCGGGTACGGCCTGTTCTTCCGCCAGATCGCCGAGCAGGTCGCCGCCGCCGGGCAGGAGGCGGGCGAGGCCGAGCTGGCCGAGGCCGTGTGGGACCTGGCCTGGTCCGGGCGCCTGACCAACGACACCCTGGGCCCGCTGCGGGCCCTCCTCGGCTCCGGCCGCACCGCAGGGTCCACCGCCCACCGGGGGCGCCGCCCCACGCCCCGCGGCCGGTTCGGCGCGCTGCCGGGCCTGCGCGCCGGGGCGCGGGCGCCGGGCGGCCCCGGCCGCGCCGGGCCCCCCACGGTGGCAGGGCGCTGGTCGCTGCTCCCGGCCCGCGAGGAGGAGCCCACGCTGCGGGCGCACGCCCTGGCGCGCACCCTGCTGGACCGGCACGGCGTGGTGACCCGCGGCGCGGTCGCGGCCGAGGGCGTTCCCGGCGGCTTCTCGGCCGCGTACCGGGTGCTGTCGGCCTTCGAGGAGAGCGGGCAGGCCCGCCGCGGGTACGTCGTGGAGGGGCTGGGCGCGGCCCAGTTCGCGATGGACGGGGCGGTGGACCGGCTGCGCGCGGCCGGCACGGCCGCGGAGCGGGGCGAGACCCCGGCCGGGCCGCGGGCCGTGGTGCTGGCGGCGGCCGATCCGGCCAGCGCCTACGGCGCGGCCCTGCCCTGGCCGGAGCCGCCGCAGGGGGCGGGCCACAAGCCGGGCCGCAAGGCCGGCGCCCTGGTGGTGCTGGTGGATGGCGCACTGACGCTCTACCTGGAGCGGGGCGGGCGCACGCTGCTGGCCTGGGCCGGCGGGAGCGGCGAGGAGAGCGGGCAGGGCGGGGACCACGGAGGCGACGCCCCGCGGGAGCGGCTGCGGGCCGCGGCCGAGGCCCTCGCCCGGACGGCCGCGGCGGGCTCGCTGGGCACCCTCACGCTGGAGCGGGTCAACGGCACCCCGGTGCTGTCCTCGCCGTTCTGGACCGGCCTGCTGGAGACCTCCGGCTTCCACGCCACCCCCCGCGGGCTACGCCTGCGCCCCGGCCGCTGAGCGCGGGTCCGGGGGAGGGGCGGAAGCGGGGTTCAGGCGGCGACGACGTCCACGGCCTCGCTGGGGGCCTTGATCGTGACGTGGTCGTCGGGACGGTGAGTGACCGAGGGCACACGCACGGGGTTGAGCATCGGGCGGTCGGCCAGGCCGCGCCCGGCGGGCAGCGACACGGTGTCGCTGGCGGCGGACTGGGCCAGCTCGGCGAGCGCCAGCTCGTCGCTGACCTCGCGCAGCAGCTCCGACATCCGCAGGTCGAGGGCGTCGCAAATGGCGGCCAGCAGTTCGGAGGAAGCTTCCTTCTGCCCCCGCTCCACCTCGGAGAGGTAGCCGAGGGAGACCCGTGCGGAGGAGGACACTTCGCGCAGCGTGCGGCCCTGACGTTGGCGCTGCCGACGCAGCACGTCACCCAGCAGGCGACGGAGCAGGATCATCGGTGGCTCCCTCCTCGGACCGTTGGCCTCGCTTGCTTCATGCCCCACCGTACCGCCTCGGACTCCCACCGGGCGGGGAGCGATGTCTTGTTCACTCAGGGCTGCAAACATCCATCCTCTCCGTTCTGTTCCGTATCCTGCGCCGCTGCGGCAGATGACACCTCCCCCACACCGGGGAGGATCAGCTGGTCGCGGAGCAGGCCCAGCACGGCGTGGACGCTGCCGGCCCGGATGGCTGCCCGGTCACCTCGCAGATTCAGCCGCTGAGCCACGACTCCCCCGGTTCCGGGCGCCGAAACCGCTACGTACACCGTGCCGACCGGCTTTCCGTCCTGCGGCTCGGGCCCGGCGACGCCCGTCGTGGCCACGCCCCAGTCGGCCCGCAGCAGGCGGCGCACGCCCGTGGCCATCTGCCGGGCCACCTCGGCGTCCACCGCTCCCCGCCGCGCGAGGAGGCCGCCGTCCACGCCCAGCACGTCGCGTTTGGCCTCGGTGGCGTAGGCGGTGACGGAGCCGAGGAAGACGCGGGAGGCCCCGGGCGGGCCGGTCAGGGCCGCGGCCACCAGGCCGCCGGTCAGGGACTCGGCGGCGGCCAGCGTCTCCCCCCGGCCCGTCAGCAGCGCCATCACCTGCTCCGCCGCGGCCGGGTCCTCGCGACGCCCGCTACCGGCCACCGGCACCCGCCCCGTCGGCCCGGGCGGCGCGACGCAGCACGACGGCCTGCCGGATGTAGTCCAGGCCGGTCACCACCGTGAGCGCGACGGCCGCCGCCATCACCCACCAGCGCAACGTGGCCAGGGGACCGCTGAGCGTGAGAATGTACATCCCGACGGCGACGCCTTGGGCGAGGGTCTTGAGCTTCCCGCCCCGGCTGGCGGGAATCACACCGAGCCGGATCACCCAGAAGCGCAGCGCCGTGATCCCCAGCTCGCGGGCCAGGATGACGACCGTCACCCACCAGGGGAGGTCGGAGAGCGCCGAGAGGCAGACCAGGGCGGCGCCCATGATCGCCTTGTCCGCGATGGGGTCGGCGATCTTGCCGAAGTCGGTGACCAGGTTCCGCCGCCGGGCCAGCTCCCCGTCCAGCAGGTCGGTGATCATGGCCACGGTGAACGCGGCCCAGGCCGCCGCCCGCCAGCCGGCGTCGTGCCCGTCCCCGGCGAACATCAGCAGGACGAACCCGGGCACCAGCAGCAGGCGCACCATCGTGAGGACGTTGGCGATGTTCCACAGGCTCGGCGCGGCCTGCCGGCGCCCCGCGAGCTGTCCCTTCCCGGCGGCGGAGGCCGGCACGTCCGTCATCTCGCGGCCCCGGAGGGGCTGCCCACCGCCGGCACGGCGGCGACCAGGTCGACGCCCCGGGCCGCCACCACCTCGGCGGCGGCGAACTCCCCGGGCCGCAGCGGGCCGCCCGCCTCCGGCCCGCCCAGCAGCACGACGTGCCCGTCGGTCTCGGGGGCCTGGTGCTGGCCGCGGCCCACGCCCAGGATCCGGGCCCCGGGCACGGCGCCGGCCGCGGCCTGAAGGGCCCACTCGGCGTCCTCCGCGGCCTCCTCGGCGTCCCCGGCGGTCTCGACCAGGACCCGCACCGGCTCCCCGAGGCGCTCCTCGGCCCGCTGCGCGATCAGCTCGTCCGCCAGGGCGGAGACCCGCTCCAGCCGCTCGGCGATCTCCTCCTCGGGCAGCTTGCCGTCGTACCCGGCGGCCTCGGTGCCCTCCTCGTCCGAGTACCCGAAGACGCCGATGGCGTCCAGGCGGGCCTCGGTCAGGAAACGCTCCAGCTCGGCGAGGTCCGCCTCGCTCTCGCCGGGGAAGCCGACGATGAAGTTGGAACGGACGCCGGCCCGCGGGGCGCGCTCCCTGATGGTGGCCAGCAGCCCCAGAAAGCGGTCGGCGTCCCCGAACCGCCGCATGGCGCGCAGCACTCCGGGCGCGGCGTGCTGGAAGGAGAGGTCGAAGTAGGGGGCGACCTTCTCGGTGCCGGTGAGCACGTCGATGAGGCCGGGCCGCATCTCGGCGGGCTGAAGGTAGCTGACGCGAATCCGGTCCAGGCCGTCCACGGCGGCCAGTTCGGGCAGCAGCGTCTCCAGCAGGCGGATGTCGCCCAGGTCCTTGCCGTAGGAGGTGTTGTTCTCCGAGACGAGCATGATCTCCTTCACGCCCTGCCCGGCGAGCCAGCGGGCCTCGTTCAGCACGTCGGCCGGACGGCGGGAGATGAACGAGCCGCGGAAGGCCGGGATGGCGCAGAAGCTGCACCGCCGGTCGCAGCCGGAGGCCAGCTTCACCGAGGCGACGGGGCCGCCGCCCAGGCGGCGCCGCAGCGGGGCGCGCGGCCCGGAGGCCGGGGCCAGGCCCTCGGGCAGGTCGGCCAGGACGGACGGGCCGTCCCCGTGCGCACCATCGCCCGGGTGGGCGGCGTCCCCGGCGGCCTCGCCGTGCCCGGGGAGGGCGACGTCCGCGCCCGCCCGCTGGCGTTCGGCGGGGCTGATCGGCAGCAGCCTGCGCCGGTCGCGCGGTATGTGCGGGGCGTGGACGCCGCCGGACAGGATGGTGCCCAGCCGGGCGGAGATGTCCGCGTAGTCGTCGAAGCCGAGGACCGCGTCCGCCTCGGGCAGCGCGTCGGCCAGCTCCTTGCCGTACCGCTCGGCCATGCAGCCGACGGCGACCACCGCGCGGGTGCGGGCGCCCTCGCCGGCCTCGCCGCTCTTGAGGCGGTGGGCCTCCAGCAGCGCGTCGACCGAGTCCTTCTTGGCGGCGTCCACGAACCCGCAGGTGTTGACCACCGCGACCTCGGCCTCGGCGGCGTCCGCGACGAGGTCCCAGCCGTCCGCGGCCAGCCGCCCCGCGAGCTCTTCTGAATCCACCTCATTGCGGGCGCAGCCGAGGGTGACCAGGGCGACGGTGCGGCGTTCGGACATGACCTCAGCCTACTTCGTCCCGTGCCGCCCGCCCGCCCCGGAGGGGTCCGCTCAGCCCTCGCTCGGGTCGCCCGGCGTGTAGCTCAGGCGCTCGACCTGACCCATTTCGAAGACATCCTCGATGGGACGCCCGTTGACGTGAAGCCGCACGGCGCCGGCGTTCCCCAGCACCAGGTCGATCTGCTCCTCGTCGGTGAAGGTCTCCGAGTCGCCCTCCTGAAGGACGCCCTCGAAGAGGGTCCCGCCGTTGCTGTCCCGGGCGGAGATCCAGCTCGAGCCGCCCTCGGCGGTGGCCCGCACCGTCACCCGGTCGGCGGGCACGGCGGCCACCGCGCTCTCGGAGGGCTCGGGCTCGGGCGTGGGCTCCTCCCGGGCCTCCTCCTCGGGGTCGGCGGTGGGCGGCCCGGCCTCGCTGCGCTCGGCCACGGTGCCCGGGTCCTCGGAGTCGCCACCGCTGAAGAAGGTGAAGCCGACGAAGCCGATCACGGCGACGATGGCGGCGACCATGGCCGCCGTCCAGTTGGGCCGACGCGGCTCCGGCCGGATCCGCTCGGCCTCGAACAGCGGCCCGGAGGAGAGCGGAGGCGGCGGCGCGCCCTGCTGGGCGTTGAACAGCTCGATCAGCTCGTCGGCGTCCGCCCCGACGGCCTTGGCCAGCGAGCGGATGTGCCCGCGCGCGTAGACGTCGCCGCCACAGCGCGAGAAATCGTCCTGTTCGATCGCGTGAACGATCGGAATGCGCACACGTGTGGACGAACTGACCTCGTCCACGGTCAGCTTTGCCTCGATGCGCGCCTGCTGGAGGATGCGACCGACGGAAGGCCGGTCCTTGGCCGAAGAGTTGCCGTTGGACACGGGGGCGCCTTTCGAGCGTGAAGCCACGTGCTGTGCTTATCAGTCTAGGGGGGCTGCGAAAGGAACGGGCAACCGGGCCGAGGGCGTGTGTACGCCAAGCGGATGGCCGCCGCCCGGGTGGCCCGCGCGGGGACTACGGAGGAGTCTCCCCCCGGATCACCGCCAGCACGCCATCGAGTTCGTCGGGTTTGACCAGCACGTCGCGGGCCTTGGATCCCTCGCTCGGCCCCACCACGCCGCGCGACTCCATCAGGTCCATCAGCCGCCCCGCCTTGGCGAAGCCCACCCGCAGCTTCCGCTGGAGCATCGAGGTGGAGCCGAACTGAGTGGATACCACCAGCTCCGCCGCCTGGCACAGCAGGTCCAGGTCGTCCCCGATCTCCTCGTCGATCTCCTTCTTCTGGCCCGAGGAGACGGTGACGTCCTGCCGGAAGACCGGCGTCATCTGCGCCTTGCAGTGCGCGACGACGGCCGCGACCTCCTCCTCGGTGACGAAGGCCCCCTGCATGCGCACCGGCTTGTTCGCGCCCATCGGCAGGAACAGGCCGTCGCCCTTGCCGATCAGCTTCTCGGCGCCGGCCTGGTCGAGGATGACGCGGCTGTCGGCGAGCGAGGAGGTGGCGAATGCCAGGCGGGAGGGGACGTTCGCCTTGATCAGCCCGGTGACCACGTCCACGCTCGGCCGCTGGGTGGCCAGCACCAGGTGGATTCCGGCGGCCCGGGCCAGCTGCGTGATGCGGACGATGGCGTCCTCCACGTCGCGCGGCGCGACCATCATCAGGTCCGCCAACTCGTCCACGATCACCAGCAGATACGGGTAGGGCGTCAGCTCCCGCTCGCTGCCGGGGGGCGGGGTCGCCTTGCCCGAGCGCACCGCCGCGTTGAAGTCGTCGATGTGCCGGTACCCGTACGCCGCCAGGTCGTCGTAGCGCAGGTCCATCTCGCGCACCACCCACTGCAGGGCCTCGGCGGCCCGCTTGGGGTTGGTGATGATCGGGGTGATCAGGTGCGGGATGCCCTCGTAGGCGGTCAGCTCCACCCGCTTGGGGTCCACCAGCACCAGCCGCACGTCCTCGGGCGTGGCGCGCATCATCACCGAGGTGATGAGGCAGTTGACGCAGGAGGACTTGCCGGAGCCGGTGGCGCCGGCCACCAGCATGTGCGGCATCCGCGCGAGGTTGGCCATCACATAGCCGCCCTCGACGTCCTTGCCGAGGCCGACGAGCAGCGGGTGGTCCTCGCCGGCCGCGTCGGCGGTGCGCAGCACGTCCCCGAGGTTGACCATCTCCCGGTCGCTGTTGGGGATTTCGATGCCGACGGCCGACTTGCCGGGGATGGGGCTGATGATCCGCACGTCCGGGCTGGCCACCGCGTAGGCGATGTTCTTCGTCAGCGCGGTGATCTTCTCCACCTTGACGGCGGGGCCCAGCTCGACCTCGTAGCGGGTGACGGTCGGGCCGCGGGTGAAGCCGGTGACGCGGGCGTCCACCTTGAACTCGTGGAAGACGGTGGTCAGCGACTCCACGACCGCGTCGTTGGCCGGGCTGCGGGAGCGGCCGGGCCCGCCGCGCACCATCAGGTCCAGACGCGGCAGGGAGTAGGTGATGTCCCCGGAGAGCTGGAGCTGTTCGGCGCGCGGCGGCAGCGGCTCCGACGGCTCGGGAACGTTCTTGGTCAGGTCCGGAACGCTTCTGGTCAGGTCCGGAACGGCCGCCCCGGCCGCCCCGGCCGCGCTTTCCCCGCCTGCGTTCTCGGCCCCCGGGCGCCCGGCGGTGGGCTCCGCGTCCTCCCGGGCCGGGCCGCGCCGCCTCCCCGCGCCGCCGCTGAGCCCGGCCACCACCGGGGAGGGCTCGACGCCGTGCAGGACCGCCCCGTCCAGGGCGGCGGCGGCCGCCGCGGCGACGTCCACCGGGTCGGGGCCGGCCTCCCGGTCGCGCGCCGGGGCGCGCCGGGTCCGGCCGCCGCCGCGCGGGGGCCTGCGGCGGTCCTCCAGGGCGGCGCGCTCGGCCGCGGAGGCGCCCGCTGGGTCGCCGCCGTCGCCGCGGCCCGGACGGTGCTCCGCCTCGAACTCGCGGTCGTGGAGGTCGTAGCGCTCGGGCAGGAACCGGGTCTCCGTGCCCGGGCCGCTCCCCGCGAGGAGGCCGAGCCGGATGGCGCCCTGGCGCAGCCGCCGCGGGATGGTGTTGACGGGTGTGGCCGTGACCACCAGCAGCCCGAAGACCGTCAGCAGCGCGAGGAGCGCCACGGCCAGCGGCTCGCCCACCGCGATGATCAGCGGCCGGGAGGCGGCCCAGCCCAGGTGGCCGCCGGTGTCCCGCAGGGCCTGGACGCCGTCGCTGCGGGTGGGCGCCCCGGTGGCGACGTGCACCAGGCCGAGCACGCCCACCAGCAGGGCGCTGAGCCCGATGACAATCCGTCCGTTGGCCTCCTGCTTGTCCGGGTGCCGGATCAGGCGCACGGCCAGGAAGCCCAGGACAAAGGGAAAGAGCAGGTCGAGGCGGCCCAGCGCCCCGGTGACGAGGATGGTCACCAACTCGCCCACCGGGCCCTGGAGGTTGGACCAGGTGCCGGCCGCGACGACGAGGGTCAGGCCCAGCAGCAGGAGCGCGAGGCCGTCCTTGCGGTGCGCCGGGTCGAGCCCCTTCGCGCCCCGCCCTATGCCGCGCAGCAGCGCTCCCACGGGGTGGGCGATGCCCATCCACAGGCCGCGCAGCAGGCGGAAGACGGGCCCGGGCCCCGAACGCCCCTTGCCCGCGGGGGCACTCTTCGCGGCGGGCTTGCGCGCGGCGGGCCGTCCGGCCGCCGCCTTCTTCGCGGGCGCCTTCCTGGCGGGCGCGGCCTTCTTCGCCGCTCCCCCGCCGCCGCGCCCGGCGCGCGCGGGACCCTTGCCGGACGTTCCTGAGGCCATGGGGCGAGGTTACCCGGGTGGCGGGCGGGGGGCACGGGGCCGGGGCGTGTCCCGGGCCGCCGTCCCGCCCGGCGGGGGCCGCCCGGGGACGCCCGCGCGGGGGGCCCGGCCGGGCGGGCCTCAGCCCGGCTGGGACTCCACCGACCGGGGCTCGCTGGCTCCCGGCTGGAGGGCGTCAAGTGCCCGGCGCAGCCCGGAGAGCTTCCGTTCCAGGTGCGCCGCGGTGGAGACGGCCGCGGAGGCGCCGCCGGACTCGGTCAGCTCCTTGGTGAGGACCTCGGCCTGCTCCTCGACGGCCGCCAGCCGGGCGGACAGCTCCGGCAGCAGCCCGCCGGCGCCGCGTTCGGCATCGGCGGGCGGGTGGCCGCCGTCCAGCTCGCGGCGCAGCAGCAGGGCCTGCTCGCGCAGCTGGAGGTTCTTCATGTGCAGGTCGACGAAGACGGAGACCTTGGCGCGCAGCACCCACGGGTCGAAGGGCTTGGAGATGTAGTCGACCGCGCCGGCCGCGTACCCGCGGAAGGTGTGGTGCGGGCCGTGGTTGATGGCGGTGAGGAAGATGATGGGGATGTCCCGGGTCCGCTCGCGCCGCTTGATGTGGGCGGCGGTCTCGAAGCCGTCCATGCCCGGCATCTGGACGTCCAGCAGGATCACCGCGAAGTCTTCCGTGAGCAGCGCCTTGAGCGCTTCCTCCCCTGACGATGCCCGGACCAGCGTCTGATCGAGCGCCGAGAGAATCGCCTCAAGCGCCAGCAGATTCTCGGGTCGGTCATCGACCAGGAGGATCTTGGCCTTCTGCACCATGGCCCGTCCTCCTTGCCCCTGCGACGCACGGAGCGCCGCCCCTGTGGACGGCACCCTCACGCCGCCCGGTCCTGTGCCGGACATGTTGACACTCTCCCCGGCACCATTGCCAGCGAGCCCGACGAGTCCGCGCGACTGCGCGGAGTGACCCCCGCCGGGCCCTCGCTCCGTTGCGAGAGACCGAAGACTTTCCGGTCGGATCCACGCGCCACCTGGATTCCTCCCGCCGGTGCGCCTGCGGCCAGCAGCACGGAAACCCGGTGATCAAGGCATCGCGCTGCGTCACGATATCACGCACCCCCGACACCGGCGAGTCCGGCAACCGCCGCCAGAACGCATGACCGAAACCGACCGGGTCCGGCTCGCGCACAACGCCGTGCGCACCCCGCAAACGCCCACGGTGCCCGGAAAGTTCCCTCTCGCCGGGCATCGCGAGACAGATCACTTCCGGCCGCTCTCCATCCACTGCGTCATCACGGTCAGCAAGTGATCGGTGTCGACCGGCTTTGTCACATGTGCGGAGGCACCCGACTCGATGCTCTTCTCCCGGTCGCCCTTCATCGCCTTCGCGGTGAGCGCGATGATCGGCAGCCCCGAGAACTGCGGCATCCGCCGGATCGCCGAGGTCGTCGAATACCCGTCCATCTCCGGCATCATGATGTCCATCAGGACCAGCGCCACGTCGTCGTTGGACTCCAGCACCTCGATGCCCTCGCGGCCGTTCTCCGCGTACAGCACCCGCAGACCGTGCTGCTCCAGCACGCTGGTGAGGGCAAAGACGTTGCGCACGTCGTCGTCCACGATGAGGACTTTGCGGCCCCGTAGCTGCCGGCTCACCCGCTGCCGCACCGCGTCGTCCGGCGCCGCCTTCGGCTCGGGCACCAGCGGGGCCTCCGCCTCCTGGCCCGCGCCGTGGCCGTTGTCCACGAAACGCTCCCGGTGGCGGCGGGTCAGCGTCTCCGCGGCCCGCTCGGCAGCCCGCGAGGCCGCCCGGTTCCGGGCGCGGGCCGCCTCCCGCTCCGCCTCCGCGCCTCCCGCGGGCCCCTGGGGCTCCCGGCCGGCCGCGCCGCCGGACTCCTCGCCCGCGAGGCCCCCGCCGAGGTCCGCGCCCAGGGCCTCCGCGTCCGGCCCGTCGCCGCCCTCGCCCGGGGCGTCCGGGCCCGCGGCCTCCTCGCCGCGGCCCGCCGGCAGCGCGGGCCGCTCCGCGCCCGCGCCCACGGCCACGCCGCCGCCCTCGTCGGCCTCCGCCTCGTCCATGACCTCCAGGCTCAGCGTGCTGCCGCCCGCGAGCTGGGCGTACCCCGGCGGCGGAAGCTCGGTCGGCTGCAGCGGCAGGAACAGGGTGAACGTCGAGCCGCGGCCCGGCTCGCTCTCCGCGTGGATCTCCCCGCCCAGCAGCCGCGCGATCTCCCGGCTGATCGACAGGCCCAGGCCCGTGCCGCCGTACTTGCGGCTGGTGGTGCCGTCCGCCTGCTTGAACGCCTCGAAGATCACCCGCATCTTGCTCGCCGCGATACCGATCCCCGTGTCGGAGACCGCGAACGCCACCAGCGGCGCGTCCGCCGACTCCACCGCCCCGCTCTCCAGCATCTGCTCGCGGATGTCGTCGGGCACCTCGGGCCCGGCCGGGCCGATCACCAGCTCCACCGACCCGGTCTCGGTGAACTTCACCGCGTTCGACAGGAGGTTGCGCAGCACCTGCAGCAGCCGCTGCTCGTCGGTGTGCAGCGTCGCAGGCAGCTCGGGCGAGACCCGCACCGAGAACTCCAGGTTCTTCTCCGCCGTCACCGGCCGGAAGGACGCCTCGACGTAGTCGACCAGCTGCACCAGCGCGATCCGCGCCGGGCTGACGTCCATCTTGCCCGCCTCGACCTTCGACAGGTCCAGAATGTCGTTGATCAACTGCAGCAGGTCCGAGCCCGCGCCGTGGATCGTCTCGGCGAACTCCACCTGCTTCGGGGAGAGGTTGCCATCCGCGTTGTCCGCCAGCAGCTTGGCCAGGATCAGCAGCGAGTTCAGCGGGGTGCGCAGCTCGTGCGACATGTTCGCCAGGAACTCCGACTTGTACCGCATCGAGACCGCCAACTGCTCGGCCCGCTCCTGGAGGCCCTTGCGCGCCTCCTCGATCTCCCGGCTCTTCTCCTCGATCTTGCGGTTCGTGGCGGCCAGCAGGACCGCGTTCTCCTTCAGCTCGGCGTTCGACTCCTGGAGGGCGTGGCTCTGCCGCTCCAGCTCGCCCTTCTGCTGCTGCAACTGCTCCGCCAGCTGCTGCGACTGCGTCAGCAGCATCTCCGTGCGGGTGTTGACGCTGATCGTGTTGACGCTGGTGGCGATCATGTCGGCCATCTGCCGCAGGAAGTCCACCTGGATCTCGGAGAACTTCGTGAACGAGGCCAGCTCCAGCACGCCCAGCACCCGGCCCTCGAAGACCACCGGCAGGATGATCACCGTCACCGGCGCTGCCTCGCCCAGCCCCGAGGAGATCTTCAGGTACCCCTCGGGCGTCGGCCCGAACAGCAGAACCCGCCGCTCCCCCGCGGCCGTCCCCACCAGCGATTCCCCGAAGCGGAAGGACATCGCCTGCTGGCCCGGTGCGTACCCGTACGAGGCGATCATCCGCAGCTCGTACTCGCCGTCCTCGCCCGGCGGGACCTCCGGGTTCTCCTCGCCCGCCTCGCCCACCGGCACCGAGAGGTAGAACGCCCCGTGCTGGGCCGTGACCGCCGGGCACAGCTCGCTCATGATCAGCTTGGCCACGTCCGTCAGGTCCCGGCGGCCCTGCATCCTCGCGGACACCTGCGTCAGCGTCGTCTTCAGCCAGTCCTGCTCCCGGTTGGCCGAGGTGGCCTCCCGCAGGCGCCGGATCATGACGTTGACGCTCTCCTGCACGACCAGGATCTCCCCGGCCGCGTCCGTGTCGATGTGCACGTTGTGATCCCCGCGGGTCACGAACGTCGCGACCCGGGCGATGCCCCGCACCTGGCGGGTGAGGTTCCCCGCCATCTCGTTCACCGAGTCCGTCAGGTCCTTCCAGGTGCCGGCCACGCCCGGCACCCGTGCCTGACCGCCCAGCTGCCCCTCGGTGCCCACCTCCGTGGCGACCTTGGTGACCTGCTCCGCGAACAGCGAGAGCTGGTCGACCATCGTGTTGAGGGTCTCCTTCAGCATCTGGATCTCGCCGCGGGCGTCGATGTCGATCTTCTTCGTCAGGTCGCCCTTGGCGATGGCCGTGGTGACCTCGGTGATGCTGCGCACCTGGAGCGTGAGGTTGGAGGCCATCGAGTTGACCGACTCGGTCAGGGCCTTCCACGTCCCCGAGACCCCCGGCACGTCGGCCTGCCCGCCCAGGCGGCCCTCCGTGCCGACCTCGCGCGCCACCCGCGTCACCTCGGCGGCGAAGGAGGACAGCGTCGTCACCATCCGGTTCACCGTGTCCGCCAGCAGCGCGACCTCGCCGCTGGCCTCGACCGTGACCTTCCGCGACAGCTCGCCGTTCGCCACCGCCGTGGCCACCTGGGAGATCGCCCGCACCTGCGTCGTCAGGTTCCGCGCCATCAGGTTGACGCTGTCCGTGAGGTCCTTCCACGTCCCGGAGACGCCCCGCACCTCCGCCTGACCGCCGAGCTGGCCCTCGGTGCCCACCTCCCGCGCGACGCGGGTGACCTCGGCCGCGAACGAGGAGAGCTGGTCCACCATCGTGTTGACGGTCGTCACCAGTTCCAGGATCTCGCCCCGGGCGTTGACCGTGATCTTCTTGGTGAGGTCGCCCCGGGCGACCGCGGTGGTCACCTCCGAGATGTTCCGCACCTGCAGCGTGAGGTTGTTGGCCATGCCGTTGACGGACTGGGTCAGGTCCTTCCAGGTCCCGGCGACCCCCTCGACCTCCGCCTGGCCGCCCAGGCGGCCCTCGGTGCCCACCTCCAGCGCGACCCGCGTCACCTGCTCCGCGAAGGAGGAGAGCTGGTCCACCATCGTGTTCAGCGTGTCCTTCAGCTCCAGGAACTCCCCGCGCGCGTCCACCGTGATCTTCTGGGACAGGTCACCTCGCGCCACCGCCATGGCAACGCCCGCGATGTTCCGCACCTGATCGGTCAGGTTCGCCGCCATGCCGTTCACCGAGTCGGTCAGGTCCCGCCAGACCCCGGCCACGTCCGAGACCTGCGCCTGGCCGCCCAGCTTGCCCTCGGTGCCCACCTCGCGGGCCACCCGCGTCACCTGCTCGGCGAACGAGGAGAGCTGGTCGACCATGGTGTTCACGGTGTTCTTCAGCTGCAGGATCTCGCCCTGCGCGTCCACCGTGATCTTCTGCGAGAGGTCGCCGCGCGCCACGGCCGTCGTCACCTGCGCGATGTTGCGGACCTGGTTCGTCAGGTTGGACGCCATCCGGTTCACCGAGTCGGTCAGCGCCTTCCACGTGCCGCTGACGCCCTCCACCTCGGCCTGGCCGCCCAGACGCCCCTCCGTGCCCACCTCGGTCGCCACCCGCGTCACCTGGTCCGCGAAGGAGGACAGCTGGTCCACCATCTTGTTGACCGTGTTCTTCAGGTTGAGCATCTCGCCCGAGACCTCGACCGTGACCTTCTGGGAGAGGTCGCCATTGGCCACGGCCGTCGTCACCGAGGCGATATTCCGCACCTGTCCGGTCAGATTCCGGAAGGCCGTATTCACCGAATCGGTCAGATCCTTCCAGGCCCCGGCCACCCCGGTGACCGACGCCTGGCCGCCCAGCACGCCCTCGTCGCCGATCTCCCGCGCGACGCGCGTGACCTCCGACTGGAAGGAGGAGAGCTGGTCCACGGTCCGGTTCACCGTGTTCTTCAGCTCCAGCATGTCGCCGGAGACGTCCACCGTCACCTTCTGCGACAGGTCGCCGTTCGCCACCGCCGCCGAGACCTGCGCGATGTCGCGCACCTGGTCCGAGAGGTTGCGGAAGGCCGTGTTGACCGAGTCGGTCAGCTCCTTCCACACCCCCGCGACGCCCTGCACCCGCGCCTGGCCGCCCAGCTTGCCGTCGGTGCCGATCTCGGTCGCCGTCCGCGTCACCTGGTCCGCGAACGACGACAGGATCTCCGTCATCCCGTTGATCGTGTCCGCGAGACGGGCCACCTCGCCGCTGGCCGAGACCGTGATCTTCTGCGAAAGGTCACCATTGGCAACGGCCGTGGTGACCTGCGCGATCTCCCGCACCTGCTTGGTGAGGTTCCCCGCCATCAGGTTGACCGAGTCCGTCAGGTCCTTCCACACGCCGGCCACGCCCTGGACCTGCGCCTGGCCCCCCAGCACGCCGTCCGTCCCGACCTCGCGGGCCACCCGCGTCACCTCGGCCTGGAAGGACGAGAGCTGGTCGACCATCGTGTTGACCGTGTCCTTCAGGTCCAGCATCTCCCCGGCCACGTGCACCGTGACCTTCCGGGACAGGTCCCCGTCCGCCACCGCCTTGGTCACCACGGAGATGTCCCTCACCTGGGCGGTGAGCCGGGAGGCCATCGTGTTGACCGAGTCGGTCAGGTCCTTCCAGGAGCCCGCCATTCCCCTGACCTTGGCCTGGCCTCCCAGCTTCCCCTCGGTGCCGACCTCGCTCGCCACCCGGGTCACCTCGTCGGTGAACTCCGAGAGCTGGTCCACCAGCCCGTTCACCGTGCGCGCCACCCGCAGGAACTCGCCCCGCAACGGCCGGCCCGTCCCGTTCGACGCCACCGCCCGCAGGTCCATCCGCTGCCGCAGGTCGCCCTCGGCCACCGCCGAGAGCACCCGGCCCACCTCGGACACCGGCCGCACCAGGTCGTCCACCAGCTCGTTGGCGTCGTCGATGGCCTTCGCCCAGGCCCCCTCGCACAGCCCCGTCTCGATCCGCTCGGTCAGCTTGCCCTCGCGGCCCACGACCCGGCGCACCCGCGCCAGCTGACCGGTGACATGGAGATTGCGGTCCGCGACCTCGTTGTAGACCGCGGCGATCTCCGCCATCGGCCCGTCGCCGGAAACCGTCAACCGCTTGCGGAGATTGCCGTCACGCAGGGATTCCAGGGCGGTAAGGAGCCGGTTCAGCGCGGCGGCGTCCACCTCGACGGTGCCGCTGCCGCGCGGCTTCCGTGCCCGCGCGACCGTACCGGCTCGCGCCACTGCTCCGTCAGACACCACTGTGCCCCTCCCGCGGGATCGACCATTCAGCCCGGGCGTTCACATCGAGCTTCTCCAGTGTTTCACTCCCCACCGACGGGGCGATAACAGTTCGGCAGCATCGCACACCACTGTTTCCCGGTCCGGGGGAAATCATCGATGCACGGCCCGCCGGGACGGCCGACGTAAGTACCCTGGCATCCGGCCGCTCCTTCGGGCAGGGGCGGCCGTGACGAGACGACCTTTGGGGGACGACGTGATCACCGCGCGAGCTGCGGCCACCTTCGAGCCGGTAGGACGCTCGGTCGCCACCGCGCGGGGCTTCGTCAGGGACACCCTCCAGGGCTGGGGCCTGGCCGACCTCATCGAGGACGCCGTCGTGCTCACCAGCGAGCTGGTCACCAACGCCGTCGTCCACGCCGGCACCTCCGCCGAGGTCCGCTGCCTGCGCGACCCCCAGGGCGTTCGCGTCGAGGTCGTCGACCGCCACCCCGAGCGCATGCTGCCCATGGGAGAGGTCTCCCGCAGCCGCCCCGACCTCACCAGCGAGGGTGGCCGCGGCCTCATGCTCTGCGCCGCGCTCGCCGCCCGCTGGGGCGTCGACTACACCACCACCGACAAGTGCGTCTGGTTCCGCCTCGACCAGCAGGCCCTCCCCGTCGGCACCCGCGCCGCCGGCCCCGTCCTCCCCGACGAGGCCCTTCCCGTCACCGACCCCCGCGTCCGCGTCGCCGTCGTCCAGGTCGACCGCACCGACACCGTCACCCTGTGGAACGACGACGCCCGCGAGCTGTTCGGCTACGCCGCCGAGCAGGTCGTCGGCAAGCCGCTGGCCGACCTCGCCGCCTGGCCCCAGACCCCCGGCACCGGCACCGGCATCGCCGAGGCCCTCTCCCTCTCCCGCTGGGAGGGCTCCTACGGCCTGCGCGACTCCGAGGGGCGTACCGTCCCCGTCTACGCCTGCCACCTCAGAGTCCGCGACGCCCGGGGCGAACCCTCCACGGTCTGCCTCATCGTCCACGACCGCGAGCGCGCCATCCTCCAGAGCCCCGTCCGCCTCCCCGGCCCCGGCGCCGCCCCCGACGGGCTGGAGCGCACCGGCGACCCGCTGGAGGCGCTGATCGGCACCCCGCCGCCGGACGACCTCGACGGCCTCCTCCAGCGCACCGTCGAGCGAGCCCGCGACATGCTCGACGGCGACGCCGCCTTCCTGCTGCTGGCCACCGACGACGAGACCGAGCTGGAGGTCCGCGCCACCACCGGCCTGCCCTCCGCCCGCCAGCGCTTCGCCCGCGTCCCCGTCGAGACCGGCAGCGGCCGGTACGGCTCCGCCCGCATGCCCTCCGTCCACGACGACCTGGCCCTCGCGCCCGGCGCCGTCCCCCTCCTCTCCGGCACCGGCATGCACGCCGTCGTCACCGTCCCGCTCAAGGTCGAGGGCCGGCTCACCGGCTCCCTCGGCGTCGCCTCCGAGACCCCCGGCCGGTACAGCAACGAGGAGGCCCTGCGCCTCCAGTTCGCCGCCGACCGCATCGCCCTGGCCGTCGAGTCCGCCCGCCTGACCGAGCTGGAACGCCTGCGCCGCGGCTCGCTCGCCTTCCTCGTCGAGGCTTCCGAGCTGCTGGCCGGCACCCTCGACCGGAACCAGACCCTCGCGCTGATGGCCCAGATGACCGTCCCCACGGTCGCCACCTGGTGCGCCGTCTACACCATCCCCGAGCCCGGCTCCGACCCCGTCCTCTCCTACGTGCTCCACGAGGACGAGGACCGCATCGACGGCATCAAGGCCCTGCTGGAGCGCCTCGACCCGCCGGACCCCGACATCAGCCTGGGCGTGCGCCCCTGGACCGCCCCCGCCGACGCCGCGCACGACACCGCGCTGCGCGCCTCCCTGCGCCACCTCGCGCTCGGCGGACGCCCCTCCCCCGGAGCCGCGGACACCCCCGGCCGCAGCACGGCCGCGGCCGTGGGCGGGGAAACGGTCGTCCTCCCGCTCATCGCCCGCAACCGCGTCATCGGCCTCCTCGCTTTGGGCAAGCCCACGGACGAACGCTTCCGCCAGGACATCCTGGAGCTGGCCGAAGACCTCTCCCGCCGGGCCGCCCTCGCCCTGGACAACGCCCGCCTCTACAGCGAGCGCACCGCCATCAGCCAGTCCCTCCAGCGCAGCCTGCTGCCGCCGGAGCTCCCGGACGTGGAGGGCGTGGACGTCGAGGTCATCTACCGCGCGGCCGGCGAGGGGAACGAGGTCGGCGGGGATTTCTACGACGTCTTCCCCATCCGCGAGGGCGCCTACGGCTTCGCCATCGGCGACGTCTGCGGCACCGGCCCGCTGGCCGCGGCCGTCACCGGCCTGGCGCGGCACGCGCTGCGGCTGCTGGCCCGCGAGGGCCTGGGCGGACCCGCGGTGCTTGAGCGGCTCAACGCCGCGATCCTGGAAGAGGGTTCACGCGCCCGCTTCCTGACCCTGCTCTACGGGGAGCTGTGGCCGCAGCCGGACGGCGGCGCGCTGCTGAAGATGGTGTGCGCCGGGCACCCGCTGCCGCTGCGCCTGTCCCCGGACGGCTCGGTGGAGCCGGCCGCGAGCCCGCAGCCGCTGCTGGGGGTCATCGAGGACCTGGAGCTGTACGAGCAGACCGCGCTCCTGCACCCCGGGGACGTCCTCCTCTGCGTCACGGACGGGGTGACGGAGCGCCGGGAGGGCGTCCGGATGCTCGGGGACGACGGCCTGGCCGAAGTCCTCAGCACCTGCACGGGACTTACGGCGGGCGCCGTGGCAACGCGGGTCCTGCGCGCCGTGGAACGCTTCGCCTCCGACGCCCCCTCCGACGACATGGCCATCCTGACGCTCCGCATCCCGGAGGCGGAGAAGAGGCGCTGAGAGGCTGGGACAAAGAAAAGGCTCCCGCCGAGGCGGAAGCCTTTTTAGATCTCATGAGACAGAGCCCCAAAACGGAATCGAACCGTTGACCTTCTCCTTACCATGGAGACGCTCTGCCGACTGAGCTATTGGGGCAAAATTCCGGCGGTGTCCTACTCTCCCACACGGTCCCCCATGCAGTACCATCGGCGCTGGAAAGCTTAGCTTCCGGGTTCGGAATGTAACCGGGCGTTTCCTCTCCGCCATGACCACCGGAACACTCTGAGAGAATGGTCCCCGGGTCATCAATTCACAGTGGACGCGAGCATCTGCGGACAAGCCCTCGGCCTATTAGTACCGGTCGACTCCACCCCTCACAAGGCTTCCATCTCCGGCCTATCAACCCCGTCGTCTCCAGGGAGCCTTACCCCATCAA